>JBJXGA010000266.1:0-3794 GCA_046152955.1 Planctomycetales bacterium
AACGAGCCTCATCCCGCGGACCAAGAATCTGGATATCCACCGGAGATGCGAATCCCTCTGGCACCACGTCGCTGATCTCTGGCGGCGTGGTCGTAAAGGCGAATTCGGAATTGAGCAGTACGATATCTGGGCGCGTTCCCGGCGGAATTTCCAGCAGATACTCGCCATTCTTTCCCACTTGAGCCGAGTGTTCCCCCATTTCGCCCACCAGGCGGTACGCCACCTCCAATGGTTTTCCCTGCCGTGTCTGGATCACGGGACGCTGCGTCTTTCGGTCGGTCACTGTTCCAATCACAAAACTTCGCTTGGCGTGGGGCTCGTTTCCGCGCCGGTTCTCCGACCGTTGATCTTCCTTCTTTATCGGAATCGACTCCGCCTTCACCGTGACTTTGGTCCGGCGGCCCGGTTCCAGCGAGATGTTCTCGAACGTCACCCAGTGCCGATACGGGCGCAGGCGATATTCAAAGTGATCGATGTCGGCAATCGACAGCTTGAACAGATCCATATGGATTGGATCCGAATCACCCCACAGCGAGACGGCATAGGTCTGATGGGATTTCCCCTGCTTGTCGATCGCCACGAGACTCATCTCCGCGAGATGCTGGTTGTGGACGTTTTCCCAGCAGATGCCGGTCTGGCCTTCGCGCAGTTCAATGTGAACCGGCAGAATTTGATCATAGACCTGCTCATAACCGGCGGGGACTTCGACTTCGTCGAGGAAATCTCCGGAGGTGTCGACTTTTTGCCAAGGCCCCCAGTCGACATCGGTGATGCCGACGCGGAGGGAGAACGTCGCGTCCCGCGAATTGATCGCGACACGCTGAATCACACCGTTCTTCGGATAACTCGGCCATTGCCGCAGCGCGGGACTCTCGAATGTCGTTGCCTGGTCTTTCTCAAGTCCTGTGAATTTCAGCAACAGGTCATGCGTCACGCGCTCCGGCTTGGGGGAATAAGGCCTGGGCCACTCCTTCAAATCCGCGAACGGTCCGCCTTCCGGGTTCCAGCAGTCAGCAGGCTTGGTCGCGCCGGGCTTGGCGACGCCGAGGAGTTCGACGGTCAGGCCGTTGCGGAGGCGGGCGATTTTGGCGGCGTTCTGCTCGGCGTCCTGCTCGGCGTTCTGCTCGGCGCGGGTCTCCCGACCCCGCCGGTTTTCGGACCGCAGGTCTCCCTCCTCCGCGGTCAGAATCCGAATCTTGCGAATTGCCCTGTTGAATGTGAATCCGGTTTGCTTCGCCACGTTGGACAGCACGCGGTCTGTTTCGTCGTTCACCCCCGACTCGTTCGGAAGCGGGCCTGGAGGCCCGAAATACTGCCAGGACAATTCGCGCACCGGTCTGGAGGTGGTCTCATCGACGATCGGCGAATTAACCCAGCTTCCGAGGTTGTCCAGGAACGCTTGGAAGTCGCCTGTGCCGCCCGCGCGGAGTTGTCCCCCTTCCTGCGCGAAAACGTGCAGCGCATCCGTGATGCTCAACCGATCCTCCAATTGCGTCCGATCCTCGCCGGCATACCCCGGCAGCGGCGTCAATTTGTACTTTCCCTCGACGACATACACCGCCTGCTCAACAATGCGAAACTCCAACCGCACGGGAATCTTCGCCTTGTCCGCCAGGATCGTGTTGAGTTGTTCCAACCGTGATTCTTCCGGCGCGTCCCTCCTGACCACCCAGTCCCCGGGAATTCCTTGCCGCAACAAGTCTGGCGACCCTTCCATCTGTTGCGGCTTCACGCCGAGGATTTCATCGCAGAGATTCAAAACTGTCCTTCCCGGATTCTGCAAATCGCCGCTGCGCATCCCCCAGATCGTCAGCGCTCCCTTTTTCCAGTGGTACAGCAAGGAAACGGACGGTTGATTGAGAAAGTTCTCTGTCACACCGGGATTCCCGATGCGATAACTTTCTCCCCGCAATGGAGGATAGGGAGGCGGCAGACACTTGACATGTTCTCCCTCGATCAAGTCATAACCATGTTTCTCGGCAAGCTCTTTCAGCAACGGCGCAGCTTTTCGCCGCAATTCTCGCAGAAGCTTAGAACCGCCATCATCATCCTGATCAGGATTGGTGACTGGTTCTTGTTCGGCGCGGGTCTCCTGACTCTGCCCGGTTCCTGACGCCGCGATTGCTGTTCGTTCCACCGGTTTGATGGCTGCAATCAGGCACAGGAGGCTTGTCGTGAGAATCAAGACGGTCGCACCAGTTCTCCAATTCAACGGCGCATGGCTCCGCGCCGCGTCGAACATCGACCGCAGTCGCGTTTCCAAACTGCTGCCGCGGGCCATTTCGACGGCGAGGGTCAGCCCGTTGGGGCGGCAGTAGAGGCGGGCGACTTCGAGCAGTTGCTCGGCGTAGGTCGAGGGTTGTTCGCCGGTGTGAATCACGGCGTCGTCGCAGGCCTGTTCGCGGTCTTGCCGCAAGCGTTTGAGGGCGAGCCACGCCAGGGGGTGGAACCAATAGACGGCGCACGCCAGCCGGGCCAGCAGTTGATACGCCACATCGGCCCGCTGCACATGGGCCAGTTCGTGGAGCAGCACCACGCGGCGCATCGGCTCGGCCCAACCGCGGGCGGCGGCAGGCAGCATCACGCGCGGACGGATCAGGCCCCAGGTGAGCGGGACGATGGACTGGGACGATTCGCGCAACTCGATCGGGCGGCGAAACCGCAAGCGAGCGCGGAGATCGGTGATGAGGGTGAGCCAGGCGTTGTCGCGGACGGGTTGCGAGTGTTGGGTGAGTTGGCGAACTTGCCAGAGGCCGATACCGAGTCCGACGAGACACAACGCCATGCCGGCGAACCAGCCGCCGAGAATCATGAGTGCCAGCCAGGGAACGGGAGCGGCGGTTTGGACTTCAGGTACGGGAGTCGGCGTCACGGCGGGAATTGGGAGATCGAGTGTGTCGCTCGAATCTGCCGGGAACGGGCTGTGAATTGCCGGTGGTTCGGGAGACGGCATTTCGCTGGGTTGGGAATCCAAGAACACTGTCGGCCCAAAGCTGCCGACAGGGGCGCCCGACGGAAGTACATTTGTCGCTTCGGCCGGCAGGACGGCCCATTGCCAGGCCGGGAGTTGCCAGGAGAGAACCGGGAGCAGCAGCAGGCCGATCATCGTCAGGCTGCCGACGCGATGCCGGACGGCCGCCGAGGAACGGGCCAGGCAGCGCAGCACGAGCCATGACAGGCCCAGCAGCACGGTGGCTTTGACGGCGACATCGCACAGGATGCGGAGGAACTCGTCGAGGGAACCGAGGAATGGCATGTTATTTCCCTTCCGCTTTCGCCTGTTGGATGAGTTTCGCGAGCCGATCGAGATCGTCGGCGGAGAGCGTGTCGCCGGAGACGTCGAGAATGGCGGCGACGGCGTCGGACGCCGAGCCGGCGTAGAACACGTCGAGCAGTTTTCGCAGCGCCGACCGGCTGGCGACTTCACGGGACTGCGTCGCCCGGTAGACATACCGCTTGCCGTCTTGCCGGTGCTTGAGCAGCTTCTTGGCTTCGAGGTGGCGGATCATGGTCCGCACGGCGGAATAGCTGGGGGGGTCGGGGAGTGCGGCCAGCACGTCGCCGACGGCCGCTTCGCCCAGTTGGTGGATGACGTCCATGATCTGGCGTTCGCGGCGGGCCAGATCGGGCTGGTCGGATTTGCGGGGCATAAGGGTCTCCCGGGGAAATACTGGCAATGCATTGCCACGTGGCAGTGTATTGCCAGATGGCGCGGCTGTCAAGCGGGCGCGCTGGAACCTGCACCGCACCGCTGAAGGTAGTCCTGGTACGGGCGATCTGGAAGAAGCGAAGTC
>JBJXGA010000267.1:0-2602 GCA_046152955.1 Planctomycetales bacterium
CCCCCCCCCCCCCCCCCCCCGGGAGGGGGTCAATCGATGTACAGGAACTCGCTCGCGTTCAGCAGGGCGTGGCACAGGTCGACCAGGGCGGCGGCGCGGGAGGAGTCCAGGAATTTGGGGAAACCCAGCGGGAGCAGGAGGGGTTGGTCTCCCTGGCGGCGGGCTTCGGCCTGGGACTGTTGTTGCTCCAGGAATTGAATCGCCGCGGCCGACTCTTCCGCATCGGGAGACCGACCATAGGCCAGGCGATAGGCCTGGATGACCGCCTGCGGCCAGTCGGCATGGGGGTTGTCGTACAGCAGCCGACCGGCGAACGCTCGGGCGTAGTCCAGAACGATCTGGCTGTTGAGCAGCAACAGCGCCTGCGGGGCGACGGTGGTCTGCGAGCGGCGGGCGCAGCTTTCGTGCATGTCGGGGAGGTCAAACGCCTCCAGCAACGGATAGGGGAGGTTCCGTTTGGCATGAATGTAGATCGAACGCCGCTGGCGCTCGGTTGGATCGCCTGACACTTTCCACGCTTCGCGCTTGCTGAAATCGGGGGGTAGCTCAGGAAAGATGCTCGGGCCATAGAGCGCGGGATTCAACCGGCCGGAAACTGCCAGCAGGGAATCGCGGAGCGACTCGGCGGACAATCGTCGCCGGGGAAAGCGCCCATACAGCAGATTGTCCGGATCGGGAGTGTGGCTGGCGTCGCCGGGATTGTCGAGAACTGGAGCCGACCCCTGACGGTAGGCGGCCGAGGTGACGATCAGACGGTGGAGCCGCTTCAGACTCCAGCCGAGGTTGGGGCCGGATCGATCGGCGGAAAAATCAAGAGGCGCGTTGTCTTGACCTGGCGGACTTCCGTCCGAACCAGCCGCGCTCTGGGATTCAGCGCGGGGGGCCACAAAGATCGCCGCCAGGTAGTCGAGCAATTCAGGATGCGATGGCGGAGGAGTCTGGGCGCCAAAGTCGTTGGCGTTCTCGACGAGGCCCCGCCCGAAGTGTCCCTGCCAGAGGCGATTGACGATCACTCGCGGGACGAGAGGATTTTTCGGGGCTGCCAGCCAGCGCGCCAGCGCCGAGCGACGGCCTGAAGTATACGGATGCGGCGCGGCAATCGACGCCTGGTTTTCGCTCCCCACCGCCAGCGCCGAGAGGAAGCCGGGCGTCACCTCGGCCAGCGGCTTGTCGTAGCTGCCCGACGCCAGCAGATAGGTCGGCGGCGGAACGGCGTCGATCTCTCCGGCGATCATTCCGGCCAGTTGCTCCGGAGGCTGCGGGCGGCGTTTCGTCCAGTCGGCCAACTGCTGGCGCAATTCGGTCCGGCGCTGCTGCTGCTCGGCGCTCAGGTGCGCTACGAGGTCTGACTCTTTGATCTCGATCTGCCGCTCAGACCAGAAGGCGAGTTGTCGCTGGAGCGTGGTGCGATTGTCGGGATGAGTGTCGAGCGCGTCGAGGACAATCTGCGGAAATTTCATCCGACGATCGCCCGCCGCTTTCACCCGCGCGTCGAACTCCAGCTTTTGCAGTTCGTCGCGGACCGGCTGCGAGTCGGCCAGCCAACGATCGAGCTCCCGTCGAAAGGCGACAAGCTGGTCGGTCGTGCCGACCGCCGCCTGGTCGCAACGGATCAGTCCGGAGAAAAAGGCTTGCAGGCGATAAAAGTCGCGCTGCGGCAAGGGGTCGAATTTGTGGTCGTGACACTGCGCGCAGCCGATGGAGAGCCCTAGAAACGCCGCCCCCACGTTTCCCGTTAGGTCGTTGAGAGCGTCCTGCCGCGCCAATAGGATGTTGGAGGCATTGCTCTCGTCGGGCCACATCAACACGTAACCGCTGCCGAGGACCGCCTGGGGATCGTCGGGAAACAGTTCATCCCCGGCGATCTGTTCGGCAATGAACCGATCAAACGGCTTGTCGGCATTGAACGAGGCGATCACATAGTCACGATACTTCCAGGCGTGCGGCCGGAGCGGATCGGCGTTGTATCCAGCCGTCTCGGCGTAGCAGACGACATCCAGCCACATCCGTCCCCAATGCTCGCCGTATTGCAGACTTTGGAGCAGTCGGTCCACCAGCCGCTCGTAAGCCCTCGGAGACTCGTCGGCTAGAAAGGCTTCGACCTGCGAGGGAGTCGGGGGGAGGCCGGTCAGATCGAACGTGAGACGGCGGATGAGCGTCCGTTTGTCCGCCGGGGGAGCGAACGTAAGACCGGCCTTCTCCAGACGAACGAGCAAAAAACTGTCGATCGGATTGTCGCGCGGCGACCCATCTTTCGGGAGAGGGACGGGGGGCTGTGCAACCGGCTGAAACGCCCAGTGGGCCGTGGCCGCGGCTTCATCACGACGCACGTCATCGGCCAGGGACTCGAACACTCTCCACGTTCCGCCGATGGAGGCCAGCCCCAGGAGGGTGCAACCGATCCGCAGCAAGACGCGACGAAGCGGAAACGAATGAGGCATGACGGCCACCGACGGAGTCCTGCGGGTAGTTGATCATCCAGTGCGGGTTGGGGAGTTCACGAATTACTGCGAGCGGCTATGTGGGAGGCATCCGCCGCACGCATGAATCACGCGACTCCGTGTAGAGTATAATCGATTTCTTGGCCGATGGCAGGGAGAAA
>JBJXGA010000272.1:0-4918 GCA_046152955.1 Planctomycetales bacterium
AGACCGGTTCGGGAATCACGCGACCGGCGATGGCGGGAATTTTTCGAGAGTTCGTGCGATACGCTTCCAGGCGATTGTCGAGCCAACCGGTGAGCCTCCCCTCCATGATCGGAGAACTGGCGGTCAGAGCGGGAAGGATCGGCAACACCAGCCGGACGGCGGCGTGCAACCGGCCGAATTCCTCGTCACTGGCAAATGGCAGATTCAGGTGGACGCTCTGCAGATTCGACCAGCCATGCCCCTGGCAGCCGAAAATCCGGTCGAACGACTCATACACTTCGTTGTATTCGTGCGGCCACAAGCGCGTTTCGCGCCCCGGATCCATCCAGGGATGCATCCCTCCGGGGAGCAGTCGGCACCCCAGGGGGGCCAGGCAACGATTGATCTGGCGCACTTCCTCCTGAAACGCCTGCGGCAGTCCGGCGAAGCTTGCGGCCGGCTCGCTCACTTTGAGTTCCACGACATGGGCCACCAATTCGTTGGACCAGGTGATCGGGCCACGTTCCAGTTCGCCGGTGATTGTTCCAGCCGCCGCCTGAAACAACTCGCTGGCGCGGGGCGCCACGTCGAGCGACCGGCCGTCGACGATCATGTACTCCAGCTCGACGCCGAATCGGGAGAACAAATGCAGGGGAGCGATGGCTGACATGGCAATGCGCGGAACCGACCGGTGGGGGTTACGCCAAAATCTCCCGCACCAGCGTCCCCTGAACGTCGGTCAGGCGATAGTCGCGCCCCTGGAAGCGGTAGGTCAACCGCTCGTGGTCGATCCCCAGGCAGGCCAGGAGCGTGGCATTGAGATCGTGGATGTGGACCGGATTCTCGGTGATGTTGTAACCGAATTCATCGGTGGCACCATACACCTGGCCGGGGCGAATTCCTCCCCCCGCCAGCCAAACGCTGAAGCAGCGGCCATGATGATCGCGCCCATAATCGTCTTTCAAGCCTCCCTGCCCGTACACCGTCCGCCCGAATTCCCCGCCCCAGACCACCAGCGTGTCGTCGAGCAGGCCGCGCTGTTTGAGGTCGGTGATGAGCGCCGCCTGAGGCTGGTCGACGTCGCGGCACTGCTTGGGAATATTCGTGGGGAGACTGCCATGCTGGTCCCACCCGCGATGATAGAGCTGGACGCACCGGACGCCGCGCTCGACCAGGCGCCGGGCCAGGAGGCAATTCGCCGCAAACGTTCCCGGTTTGCGGGCGTCCGGTCCGTACAGCTCGAGCGTCGCTTCCGTTTCATTCGACAAGTCGGTCAGCGCGGGGACCGAGGTCTGCATGCGAAACGCCATTTCGTATTGGGCAATCCGTGTGGCAATCTCCGGATCGCCGGCGGTTTCCAATTGCCGCTGGTTGAGCTGCGACAGGCCATCCAGCATCGCCCGCCTCAACTGGCGGTCGATTCCCGGAGGGTCCGAGAGGAACAGGACCGGATCGCGACCGCTGCGGAGCTTGACTCCCTGGTGATTGGAAGGGAGAAAGCCCGCTCCCCACAGCCGTTCCAGCAATCCCTGGTTGGCGTCGGCTCCCGATCCATGCGAGATCATCACCACGAATGCCGGCAAATCGTCCGCCTCGGTTCCCAAACCGTAGCTCAACCAGGCCCCCAGCGCCGGACGTCCCGGTTGCTGCGATCCGGTCTGGATGAAGGTGATCGCCGGATCATGATTGATCGCCTCGGTATGCATCGAACGGATGATGCATAGATCGTCCACGACCTTGGCCGTATGCGGCAACAACTCGCTGATCCAGGCCCCCGATCGACCGTGTTGGGCAAAGCCGAACTTGGGGGCGATGACGGGAAAGCTCTTTTGGCCCGAGGTCATCCCGGTCAGCCGTTGTCCCTGCCGAATCGAGTCGGGGAGTTCCGTGCCATGCAGCTTTTTGAGTTCGGGCTTGTGATCCCACAACTCCAGATGCGACGGTCCCCCCGACTGAAATAGGTAGATCACCCGCTTGGCCTTGCCGGTAAAATGCGGCAGACCGGGCAACCCACCCGTGCCGCTTGCTGCCGGACTCTCGGCCCCCTTTGCAGAGTCTCGCGCCAAAAGCATCGCGAGCGCCGCGGTCCCCAAGGTGCTGGAAGAGCGGCCCAGAAACGCCCTGCGCGTCGGCCGGGAAGCAGGCTGAGAACGCGAATCCACAGATAATGGTGGCATGCCTGTTGACGAAGAAGTCCTAGGTGTTGGAACAATCCGCAGTCCCGGTTGCCGCGACAAGGACGAGTCAACCTGCCGCACCGGTCCATAGGTCACTGTATCAATTTCGCCACCGGATGCCAGTCCGAATTCCCCCCGTAGCCGACGCTGCCAGCGTCGACTACCATTTGCGTGATTTCAAATTCTCTCACCTCGAAGTTACTGGATGAACAATGGCCAAAAAGAAGAACGGAAAAAAGAAGGTTCCGCAGAAGAAGTCGAAGCGGCCACGAGTCCAGGCTTGCTTCGCAGCAAAACGGGTATTGGCGGAAGAAATTCAAATCATCAACTCGCAGGGCGCCCTTCGAGCGATTATCGGGACGATGATGGATTCTGGTTCCCCTCAGATCGACTTTTTTTCAAAGGAAGGTTCCTCGTGTCTTAGGATCTCCCTGGAAGATGATGGGTCGTCCTGCATCTGCTTAAGGCGAGGCGACGGTACTGCTGGAATTGGAATGACGATTCATGCGGATGGTCGAATAGGTCTAGGCGTGTATGGTCCAATGGAGTCGAAGAATGTCGGAATCGGAATCGGAATCGACATAGATCAACACGCCGGGATTTTCATCAGAAACGGCGACTCGATTGTTGAGTACCCGTGATTGGTCGAACAGGATTGGCGTCGCTTCGATGTATCTAGGAGTCTGTGCTTTCGCGGAGAGGCAAATGCATGGGACGATCACCTAGTTCTCGACTCGGAGAGTCGAGCGACGTTGGGCGATCCACCAGTCGAGCGGCCGGTACTTCGGGAGGGCGAATGGAACCCAGTAAACCAACCTCACGGACCGTGTCACGTTCCGCAGCGCGGCACGAACCGGCGAATGGCACGCACCGTTTAAATCGTGATGGCGGACCGTGACGGAGCGGTGTGTGACCGAGATGAATTGTTGCCGTAACGCCAAGGTAACACGCAAGATATGCTCGATGAGGTCGCCCCCTCCGGGGGTGACGAACCAGATGACAAACCAGATTACGAGCCAGATGACTGAGCAGATGAAGGACCGGTTGATGGAGCACATGGCCATGCATCAGGCCAGCCCCCCCGGCGAGCGGTGTGGCGTCAGCTTACCGGTCGTGCGTCAATCCAGCCCCCAAAGAGCAACCCCGGCCGATCTCTAACGCACGTTGCCAACCGATTGTCCAATCCCGGCAGCCCCACAGTTGAAAAACGCCCCCCGATTCCCACGCGTCGCCGACGGCCGGCCAAGCATTACCGCGAAGCGGTTACTCACAATAGCCTGGGGTCGCGCAGCGCACCCCAGGTCCGCCGACACCAGAATTCCCTACCGCGAAGCGGTTGCACCCCGAGCGCCAGTCCACGCTTGGTTCATAGTTCGGCACAGATCGTTCCCGGTAATGAGGCAACACATACACGTCCACCGAGCCGTCGCGCGTGTGCAACCGCTTCGCGGTAATCCATCGAGCGGCCACGCCCACCTGGGGTGCGCTATCGCGCCCCAAGGCTCCTGAGTAACACGGATTGGACGCCCGGCCCGTTATTTGCCGTAACCCCATGTTACTTCCTGAAATGGGCGCGGGGCCGCGCTGGGGAGCTATTGTGAAGAACCGCTTCGAGGTACGAAGCGACGCAACCGCTTGCGGAGATATTCAAGTCGGGTGGGACCGGCTCTCGCGGGCCATGCTACGACGTCGCCGTTGAACCGGGCCGCAGCCCTTCCCGGCCTTGGGAGCGCCGGCCCACCGTGGCCCACCAGCCCAGGCCGGTATCGCGACATCTCCCCAAACGCATTTCAAAACACAGTATGCGCCAAAGTCTCCACATCCGAGTCGCCTGGCCCACCAGATGGTCCACCAAGTGGCCCATCACTTGGCGATCTATACAGCCGCGGCCCATCGGTCTCCTCGCCAGCCGCCGCCACTTCCGTGGCCGACTCAGCCCGCGTCGGCCACCAAACAATCACCACCACGTCCGCATCGAATGGCCAACCAAGTGACGGAGCAGTGCGCGGTTGGGCGTCGAGCGTTTCCGAACTTTATTGAAATCCGGCTACTTGGCGGCTCGCCGCTTGCTTGACAGGGCCATGTATACTGATGTACAATTTCTCCTGGAGAGGTCGGAAAGTGATCTGCGTGACATCTCTCTGACTTGAAACCGCATGAATCGTGCCTTTGAGGTAGATCCCGTCCTCTTGCGATCACTTCGAGATCAATTCGGCCTATCCGAGGTCGAGCATTTCATTTTGGCGGCGGCCCACATTGATCCAGGCGATCCGCGCCGACTGTACTACGCCGCCGCCGAATTGGCATCAAGGATACCGGGCGCCGGTCCGATTTCCGTTCTGGAGGCAACCGAAGCCATCAAGTCGTGCCTGGCGCGGAAACTTCTCCAGGTTGTGACAGAAGAGACCATACTTCACGCAAAAAGTCGAGTTGCCAAGGCTTCTGCGATTGGGCCATTGAATGGTTGGCCGTTTCCAGGTGAGATTACGTTTACAGAGTCTGGATGGGAATTGTTCGTTCTGCTGTATCGCCGAATAGCCGAGTGCGCTCCGGCTGTGTCGGAGTTTGTGCCATACGCACCATCGACACGGTGGCGCCAATTCGACTTGTGCCTGCAAATATTTCTTGACCGCACCGCGGCCATGGCGTATCAAGACTCGCTCGGCTTCTGCTACGAACAGCTCCTATGTCCGGTTATGAGTGTCGGTGACCTGCGACCGTTTGCCTGGGACGAAGCCACGGAAGCATTTGCCATGCTCGTC
>JBJXGA010000294.1:0-27949 GCA_046152955.1 Planctomycetales bacterium
GATGCAGGGGCGCCCCGAACAGAGCGCTCGCACCACTTCCGGCTTGTTCCGAAAGACGATTTGATCGACGACATTGTCCAGCCGCAATCGGCGCGGTAATTGGACCATCTCGGCCACCATCCGGAACAGATGGACCCACATCCGGTAGATGGTGGCGTCCAACTGCGCATCGGAATAGGTGTCGCCAAACGCCTGCCGCAAATTGGCGCGGGCCACGTCGTGCCGAGTGAGTCGGCGCGGCAGACAATGGCAAATGAACCCAGCGGCCCAATGCGCAATCCGGACCGACATCCGGGGCGAGAGCGCCTGCACAAAGCAGACCAGCGTCCGAAACGTCAAATACTCGGCCCAGTGCCGCAGCGCCTGCCAGCTCATCAAAACGCCCCGTCCCCCCCGGAAACGCCTGCCGAGACCGATTCCCGGCGAACCGCGGGAAGTTTCACAGGAATCGGGCGCGGCGTCAATATGAGGAGTTGAGTTCCGAGCTGGCCGCAGGATCGAACAGTGGTCGTAGCACTCGCCCTTCGACCGGCCCTTGCCTGTCGGCTCGAAGAACAGGCGAAATTCGAGAATGGTCGGTATACTCCATCAACGACGACATCGACACGGGGCATGGTCCTGCGATTGAACAGCGTTCGGAAAGGACGCATTCATGCTTGCGGCGAAACAAACGATGACGAGGCCCTACGGCCTGCGAAGCATATGGGTGCAAATATCGCTGGCCTCAATTCTGGCCGAATTCGCGATTGTGAGCTCTTTGCGACCGGCGGCGTACGTGTCGGGGCCGGAACGGACGAGCAAACCTGCGAATTCGGCCATTCCCGAATTCACCGAACCTTGGAAGGTCAGCGGCACGTGGCTCGGTCGGCGGGGAACCAATCGCGAAGTCACCGCATCGAGCGACGGCTTGGCGGTCTATGAGGGACGCGGCGTATGGTCAGGCAAAATTGAAAGTACCGAGCGGCTACTGGATGAGGCCGCAAAGCGGCGGGTCATTGGGTATACCTTGGATGTGCTGGATCGCTTTCAACTAGAAGGGCATCGAATCGAAGACGGAACCACCTGCGTCTTGTCGCTCTCCGCGGGAACGGGATCTGTCAGGCTGCGCGATCACGGCGACAGTAATTACGAGGGACTTTGGGCGCAAACAAGGCCGCCCCGCGCACAACAATCGGAAACAAGATCCGACAAGCCTTCCCCCGAGGAACCGAACGGTGATCAAATGAACGCCGAGAAGCGTCAAACAACACCGATCCGGCGGTCGGGGCGTCCGCTGCTCGCCGAAAGGGTCCACAACGGCCAATGGCGGATCACGCTCGCCGTGCGCGGCATGGGGTCACCGGGCGACTCGGTGTTTGTGTTGACGAACGGCGGCCACTTCAGTGGACAATTGCTCGCGAGAAAGCGGGCCGATGCGACGTTGGCCCTCGAAGAGGGGGTCAAGGCAGTTTTTGTGGAACCGGACGACCGGAGAGAGTATCTTGATCTGGCGGTTGCCGCGATCCAGAGTTTCGGATTCGCTCGACCGCGCGCCTACAAACTACCGGAGCCGGTTGCGCTGAGCAGGGCGCGTCTGCTGATTGAGACTGGACGGTTCGGCACCGGAATGGTCGACGTCGACAATCTGATCGAGATCCAAGAGTTCGACCTCGACAACAGCCCGCAATTCAAGACAGCCATTCTGAAACTGGTCGACGCGGTCAAGAAGCGCGTTGATCGCGCCGTAACCCAGTCCAGCGAGTAAAGGGGAAGGAAATGACGGGAGCCCCCCACAGGTTTCTGGCTTAAATCGCCGATCGGGATTCCAGGTTGCACCTCCGTCTTGGTTCGTTTCGTCAATCCAGGGGTATCGCGCTCAACTCGGGTCGCTCCGGCAAATCCGCTGGCTGCTTCACGTTCCAAACCAGGCCGAGCCCACGCAGCATCACCAGCGCCCACCAGCCCGGATCGCATTGAGATGCGCGCAGCCCCAGCCGGGCTGAGCCGGGAAAAGCATGGTGGTTGTTATGCCATGCCTCCCCCATGGTCAGAAGGCTCAAGCCGGGGACGTTAAACCCCTGAACGGCGTGACCGTCGACATGCCAGTCGCGGCGGCCGATGTTATGAGCCAGGAACCCGACGAGTGAATGCCCGATCAGCGACAGCGTCACGCGAACCGAAATTCCCCAGACGACAAACGGCCAGCCCCCGATCGCATGGCAGACAATGGCCCACGGAATCTGCTGCAGCATCCACGTTCGCTGCATCCAGCAGTACACTAGGTCGCGAGCCACACGGGGCTCAATGACGAATTCGGGTGGGCGTGCCAGCCGCATTTCGCAATGCAATTGCCGCAGCAGGTCGCTCCAGAATGGAGGGCGATCGGTGAAGAATGGATGGCACTCCGCATGACGCTGCGACCAGTCGCGAATGTCGTGCGCATAGAGCATCCGCAGCGGTCCCCCCATGCCGACGACCGTCCCCAGGTGGACGAGTCCATACTCCAGCCAGCGAGAACACTCGAAGCTGCGGTGGATGAGCAGGCGGTGCAGACCGATCGAGTGCCCCAGGCAGAGCGTGACGACCGTCAGGCCAGTTGCAAACAGAGCCGCATCCCATTGAAACGACAACCAACCGCCGACGAGCGCCACGAGGGCGTGACCTGTGAACCACAGCGATTTGACCGGACTCCAAACGACGGTTCCCTCACAGGGATTTGTATCGCTCGAGCGTGGCCGCATCCGGGGGACATCTTCCACGAAGCGGTGGCTCAGATCGGGGGTTCGCGCGGAAACCGGGGTCGGCGCCTTTAGGCGATCGACGGGCCGAGGGGTGTTTGACAGAATGGCAGGCATGACCGATCGTTCCCAATCGACTGAGGTGTGTTCGAGTGCCATCGATTTGTGAACCGAGATCGGGAGTCAGGATTAACTCCGATCGGCAAGCCGGCTAGGGCCGGCTCGGGTGATTTGGAGTGCTCCTTTTCCCACCAGCTCAAAGCTGGTGGCGCAAAAGGGGAGTTGACTGGCAGCGGTAGCCGTTGATAATGCGAGCGGAGCGCCAAGCGACATCCAGATCATTCGCCTGTGGGCTCCGATTTGATTACACTGTGTCGATTCATTCCCAGTACTCCCTGAGGAGCCTCTCCTATGAGCGTTCGAACTTCTCGCCGTCGATTCCTTAAACAAGTGGCCGTGGCCGGATCGGCACTGTCCCTTCCCGCCATCAGTTGGGGACGCGTGCTGGGGGCCAATGACCGGCTGCGGATCGCTTCGATTGGTTGCGGCGGCAAGGGGTGGTCGGACCTCACGGCGACCGCCGCCAGTCCGCATGTGCAGGTGGTGGCGCTGTGCGACATCGACGAATCCAAGGCACACCTCGGCCAAGCGGCGGAAAAGTACCCGCAGGCGGTGAAGTTCACCGACTGGCGAAAGTTGCTCGACGAACACAAAGAACTCGACGCCGTCATCGTCTCCACTCCCGACCACATGCATGCGCCGATCTCGCTTCCCGCCATGCAACTGGGCAAGCACGTGCAGTGTCAGAAACCGCTGACCCATACGGTGTTCGAAGCGCGGCAAATGCGACTGGCGGCGAAAAAATACAACGTCGTAACGCAAATGGGGAACCAGATTCAGTCGCACGAGGCGTATCGCACGGCCGTCAAGCTGGTGCATGACGGGACGATCGGCAAGGTCCGCGAAGTCCACTCCTGGCAGAGCGGTGGCATGGGTTGGATCCTGGTCGATGATCGGCCCGCCGGCAGTGAACCGATTCCCGATACGATCCATTGGGACGAATGGCTGGGAGTGGCGCCGCAGCGCCCCTATCTCCCCAAGATTTACCATTCGTTCAACTGGCGCGCGTGGCAGGACTTTTCCAACGGTCAACTGGGAGACTTCGGCTGCCACATTCTCGATCCGGTGTTCATGGCGCTGAAGCTGACTGCGCCGCTCTCGATCCAGGCGGAGGCGCCTCCGATCAACCGCGAGATCTGGGCCAAGCGTTCCACCGTCTCGTACCTCTTCCCAGGGACGGATTTGACCGCTGGGAAGACGATTCCGGTGACCTGGTACGACGGCGAGGGGCATTTCCCCGCGCGCGACAAGTTGGGGTTGCCGGAGAAATACGCGATCCCCGGATCCGGCTCGGTCCTGGTGGGGGACAAAGGCTCGCTGGTGATTCCGCACGTGGCGATGCCGCAACTATTTCCCGAGGCGAAATTCGCCGACTTCAAAATTCCGGTCGTCCCGGCCCGCGATCACTACGTCTCGTGGGCCGACGCCTGTCGGGGGGAGGACAAGACGACTTCGCTGTTCGACTATTCCGGTCCGCTCAGCGAAACTGTCCTGTTGGGAACGATCGCCATCCGTCTTTCCGGCACGCCGCTTGCCTGGAACGCCGAAAAAATGGAATTGACCGGTTCACCGCACGCTCAAGGATTGCTCACCAAATCGTACCGCGCCGGCTGGCAGCCGAAGTGGATTTGACCGCCGGACTGGAAGGAGCCCGCGATGCCGCGGATTATCGTCGCGGAATGCAAGCAGGAAGTCTCATCGTTCAATCCGCAACCGAGCCGCTTCGAGGATTTTCGGGTCGTGCGCGGCGCAGCACTGCTCGACCATCATCGCCGCGTGAGCGAGGAGGTGGGTGGGGCGCTCAGCGTGTTCGACGCCGCGCCTGACGTGACGCTCTTGCCGACGTTCGGCGCGAGCGCCAATACGTCGGGAGGAATTCTCACCGCGGAAAGTCTTCGGAGATTGACCGACGAGTGGCGGGAAAGTCTGGCGACCGCTGGCGCGGCGGACGGAGCCTACTTTTCCCTGCATGGCGCCATGCAGGCGGAAGGAGAGGACGATCCCGAGGGGTTTTTGCTCCAGGAAGCGCGGACGGTTCTGGGAGAGCGGATCCCGATTGTCGTGTCGCTGGACCTGCACGGCATCCTCACCGATCGGATGCTGCGTCATGCCGACGCGGTGGTCATGTATCACACCTACCCACACGTCGATTTCTTCGAGACCGGCGCGCGGGGGGCGCGATTGCTGCTTAAGATTCTGTCGGGAAGGGCGCGACCGGTAACGGCTCGGGTCAAGATTCCGGCGCTGGTTCGCGGGGATGAGTTGATCACGCAAACCGGCGCCATCGGCGAATGCATTCGACTGGCTCAGGAGATCGAAGCGTCCCCCGTGGGGCTGTCGGCAGGGGTGATGTGGGGCAATCCCTTCACCGACGTGCCGGACCTGCGGACCAACAGCGTTGTCGTCACCGATGGCGACGCAGAGGAAGCGCGACGGCTGGCGTTGGAATTGGCACGCCGGTTCTGGCAACACCATGAAAAGATGCAAGTCCCCCTCACCAGTCTGGCGGAGAGCGTTCGGCTCGCTGCCCAGGTCACTTCCGGGACCGTAGTCCTGATGGATGCCGCCGACGCCACCAGTTCCGGTGCCTCGGGAGACAGCAATGCCATTCTGCAGGAACTGGTTCGCCAGCAATATCGCGGACGCGCGCTGATCCCGATTGTCGATCCCGAGGCGGTTCGCGCGGCGTTCGCCGCAGGGGTGGGGGAAACCATCGCGACAAGCGTCGGGGGGGCCTGCGATCGAGCGCGGTTTCGTCCGCTGCCGATGACGACCCGCGTGCGGCTGCTTTCGGATGGAAAGTTCCGCAGCGAGTCGTTTGGCTGGCATTGGGATTCCGGACCGACAGCGGTCCTTGAATCGGACAACATCACGCTGGTGGTCGGCACGCGCCCGGTGAGCCTGTTCGATCGCTCGTGGTTTTACGCCCATGGACAGGATCCGCGGCGATTCGATCTGGTGGTGGTCAAGTCCCCGCATTGCGAGCCGCACATGTTCGCCCAGTGGTGTGCCCGGCTGATCAACGTTGATGCTCCCGGTTCAACGAGCGCCAATCTCAAAAGCCTGGGACACGTGAAATGCCCACGTCCAATCTTTCCGCTCGATGACCAAGTCCCCTTCACCCCCACCGCCGAGATCTACCGCCGCGACTGAAGCCAATGGAGTTCGAATTTGAGTCCTGAGTCCTGAGATTTGAAATCCCTAATCCCTAGCGCCTATCCTCTAGCCCCTCGCCCATGAACACGCTGCAACTTCCACCGATGACCGAGGCCGACGAAGTTCAATTCATGAACTTCGACACCACCGACTTTGCCCGGATGAGTCGCCCGCAACAGATCCGTCATTTCGAAGTCGAAGGGTATGTCCTGTTCCCGTCGATTCTGCCTGGTGAAATGATTGCGCGGATCAAGCGGGAATTGGCCGAGGCGGAAATGTCGCACACCAGCTACAGCGAAAACCAGACCCGCTCGGTCCAGCAGCCGCAGTGGATCAGTCGCGCGGTGGCCGAGCTGATCGGCTTTCCTCCGATGATCGAGTTTCTCACCGCTCTGTTGGGGCCGGACATCGTGTTCACCCGCGGGTTCTTTCAGCGGACCCGCCCCGGCTCCCCAGGCATCTCGATGCACACCGATGGCCAGCCGCACGGTTCGGACCTGTTTGGTTACGAAGGCTCATGCCCGCGGCTGTTGCGCGTGCTGTACTACCTGGATGATTTGACCCCCGAACGGGCGCCGTTTCGACTGTTGCCCCGGTCGCACCTATCGTTTCATGCCGAGGCCAGCCCTTATGTGCGGTACAAGTCGCACCCGGAGGAAATTACGCTCGTCGTTCCGGCCGGGACCGCGGTCCTGGTGCCGTCGCTGCTCTTGCACGGCAGCCATCCGAATAAGTCTCCGTTGCCGCGCGAGTTGGTGCAACTCGGCTATCGCCCCGCCTGGGCGGGGCCAATCCAGCCGATGGACGAATGGGATCCGGCGCTGGTCGAGTCGGCGCCAGAAATCGCCAAACCGTTTTTGAAGAGTCCCAACACGACCGGCTTCGTGTGGGACCAGCCTCACAAACCGGAGGGGATGCGTTCCGAGGCCCCCGGGATCAATCCCAGCCGGTGGGGGATCTCCTGAACCGTTGCAGGGGGATTACTTCTTGCGCGTGTACTCAATCGTCATCATGAGCTGGTCCTTGCCGTCGGGCAGCACCATGAACATTTTGAACGTGGAGTGATCCTTGTCTTTCGTCTGCGTGGTGGTTTTGAGCTTCATCGGGCTGCCGTCCGGTGCGAAAGACTCGCCCGACATCGTCAGCATTTTCGTCTTGGCATCGTACGTTCCCTCCAAGCGCAGGGGAGAGCTCTCCATTGAATCGACCCACACGCTGACGTATTTCTTCTTGCGCAGGTCAAAGCCATCCACGCCGTGTCCTTCAAACGGAAGGCCGCCGAAGTCTCCCTGGAAATCGCTCACGAGCCACATGCCTCCTCCGACCAATTTGTACGTGGCCGATCCCTTCGATTTCTGCCCTTCCATTTCGATCACCGCGTCCCAGGTCCCGACCATCTCTTTCAGACGCTCATGTTCCGGCCCCGGCTTGGGCGGCTCTTGAGCGCGGGAAACCCCGACGGCGATCCAGGAAACCAAAACAGCCAAAACGATCTTGCGGCACATGAGGCATGCTCCAAAGCGGGAAGGGAATCAGACAGAACATCTATAATTGAACGCGCGGCCAGAATTCTGTCAACCGATTTGACCTGGCTGTGATGCCTGGTTTGCCAGCCCTCAAGCCGGCAGCAAATCGGCCGCACGCAGTTCCGCGCGCTGCTGGCCATCCAGGATTAGCGAAATCCGAGCGTCGCCGACAAACGACTGTTGCTGTCGGTACGTCGGAGCGGCGACTGGTCCGGTTGGATCGCTATGCGCCTCGATCTGCCGACCGACAGGGTTGATGATCTAATAGTGGGGAATTGCCGCGCGAGCGTACACCGGCAGCTTCTGTCGCCGGTCCTGTTCCAGCGAAGATTCAGCTACCTCGATCACCAGTGCCATGTCGGCGGGACCGGGATGCGCCAAAAGGTAGGACGTTCCATCCCCCCGGACAACGGTGACATCCGGCTCCGGCTCGCTGTCGAAGGTGGTGATGGCGGATTGGATCCTTCTCCTCTTGACTCAAGTACGCTTGTACGTGTAAAAGGACGCCCAAGTACATTTGTAATTCAGGGACGAGAGGTTCGATGTCTGAGCGACCGGGGTTGTCCAAAGGGGAATTGGAGGTGGCCCGCATCCTGTGGGAATTGCGGTCGGCCACCGTGCGGCAAGTGTTTGAAGCCTTTCCTCCCGGACGGCAGATCGACTTCACCACCGTGCAGACCTACCTGCGTCGCCTGGAGTCCAAAGGATACGTCACCGCGACGCTCGACGGCCGGACGCGCGTCTACGCTCCGCGCGTCAAGCCGCAAACTGTCATTCGCGAAACGCTCGACGATCTGGTCGATCGGTTGTTTGGCGGCGAGGCACTCCCTCTGATGCGGCATTTGATTGAAGAGCGTGGCGTCAGCGATGCCGATCTGGCCGAATTGAGCGCGCTGGTGGAACGGCTCAAGAACAACAAGAAACGCTGAAGGCCCGCTTCAACGCCCCGCCTGACCTGGTGAAAGGACTCCCATGCTGCTCTCGAACAACTTGCTGGAACTCGCCTGGACGCAGTGTTGGCAATTGACGCTGTTGATCGTTTGCATCTTGTTGATCGCGCGGCTGGCTGGCCGCCGGCGCCCGCACCTGACGCATGTCCTGTGGCTGGTGGTTTTGGCCAAATGCCTGACTCCCCCGATCCTGGCGAGTCCCGGGGGGATTTTCTGCTGGCTCAGAGCTCCGGTCCACCTCCCCCAGTCGCATGACGGATCTCCTTTCGGCCCCGCAGTACCGGTAATTCGAGCCCGAGGTTCAAGGGGCGAAGCGGCTCAGGATGCGTCCTCCACGCACAGCCTGGCTGTCCGTTTCGGCGAGTCGTCGTTCGGCGCGACCGCCGATGTGTCGAATCTTCCCCCGCTGGAGTCCGGTTCCCGTGGCGTCCCCTCGCTCGCTATCGATGGTGATCCAGTGCTCCGCGCCGCAGAGGATCGGTCCGCTGTCGCCTGGCTTGTCCCGTCGGGGACCGTCCTGCGCTGGGGGGGCTGGCTCTGGCTGATTGGCAGCGTGGCGCTGATTGGAACCACGCTCCTGAGGACCGGCTGGATTCTTCGCAACCTTCTCCGTATGCCACATCTCAAACGCCCTGATCTCGAAACGCTGTTGGACAATCTGTCGCAGCGTCTGGGAGTGCGGCGACGGGTTCGGCTCGTCGTCACCGCCAGCCGGATCGGGCCGGCCGTGGTGGGTCTGTGGCGTCCCGCGATTCTGCTCCCCGAGGCAATCGTCGACCACAAGTCCGCCAACGATCTGGAGCCGATCCTGGTCCACGAGCTGATCCATATCCGCCGTGGCGACCTGTGGACAGGGCTGGTGCAGGTGCTGGCGCAGGGGGTGTGGTGGTTTCATCCGCTGGTGTGGCTGGCCAATCGCCGGGCGACGCGCGCCGCCGAACTGTGTTGCGATGAAGCGGCGGTCGCCGAATTGGGCTGCGACCCGGCGCGGTATGCGCGGAGTCTATTGGATGTTCTGGAGCTGAAGCGTCGTCTTGTTTCCATCCCTGCGTTTCCGGGCTTGCGGCCCGTCGACGTCACTCGTGAAAGACTGGAGAGTCTCATGCACATTGAACATGGAGGTCGTACAAAAGCACCCTGGTGGTGCTGGCTCGTTTTGGTCGCTACCGCTGCCATTACGCTTCCCGGAGGAGCGCTGGTTGTCGCCGCCGGGGGGACTACGGAAGTCCTCACCAAGGTCTATTCCGTGGCGGACCTGGTCGTCCCCGTGCCGGACGCCAAAGTTCGGGTCTCCGGCGCAGGAGAACCCAGCCCGCGTTTCGAACCCGCCCCGCCGATGAAGGCCGATTTCACTCCCCTCCTGGCGCTGATCCAGGAATGCATTTCACCGGAAAGCTGGGACGCCGTCGGAGGGGGCGGGGCGATCCGGCCCTTCGAGTCGACGTTGAGCCTTGTCGTTCGGCAAACGCCGGAACGTCACGACGAGATCGCCCAGTTGTTGCACGAACTGCGGCGCTTGCAGGACATCCAGGTGGCGCTGAGTGTCTCCACGATCCGGTTCGCGCCGAAGTCGGGGGTGGAGCGGCTGCCGATTCAATGGAATGAGGAAGGAGAGCGATTTCCCTATCAGTTGCTTTCTCCCAAACAACTGGCGGATTTGCAGGACGCGGTTGCCGGGAACAAGGAGGCAGCGACGTTCGCCGCTCCCAAGATCACCGTCTTCAATGGTCAGGCCACGGAACTCTCGTTGCCCCTGTTGCGAACGGCCGAGGATGGCCACAACCCGGTGTTGCTGCTGGCCCCCAGCGTTACGGCGAATGGCGCCGCAGTGGGTTTGAATCTGGCGGTCGGCGTGACCACTGCCAGCGACGCCATCGCACGGAACCAGCGGTTTGTGATCAAGGAAGGGCAAACGCTGCTGGTGGACGTGACAGAAGAACGCCGCGCCCTCCGCGCGGGGGGACTCCACTTTGCTGGTTCGAGCATTGTGCGTCGCCGCCACGAAGCCGCTGGCGGGGAACGGGTGTTCATCCTGATCTCCGCCCAGGCGATCGATGTGGCGGAAGTCCAGGAGTGAGCGCTCCGATTGGTCAGTCCACGATCAGGTCGTCCAAACGACAAACCAGTCCAGGTCCGGCCTTCGACACCGCACCGTAGCGGCCCATCGGACTTTCGTGTACTTCGAGTATTTCGTGGTTCATCTTTTTCAAGCCACGTGGACCACCATGGACTGCGTCGGACAATAACGGACTCAACCACGAAATGCTCGAAGAATACGAATGGATGCAGGCCCGTAGAGGACCAAAAGAATCCGGCAAAAAGATCTGTGGCAAAAAAGTGGTGCCGGGCATGCCTTTGCTGGCAGGAGGCCACCGGGGGGGCTGGCGATTACCTCTTCTCGTCGTTCCAGCGGAACAATTCTGGGATCAATTCACCTCCATGTTATTCCAGACCGTTGTGCCGACCAGGGCAAGCCTCAGCAGGCGACGGTTTCAGGCCAAATCGGGCCATCCTCAGATTCTTGACCATCTTTGGCGCAGCGAAATCCGTAACCGGTTTTATTGTCATCGGATGCGGCGGCTGCGTCAAAGATGGTCAATTGACCACCTTTGAGACCACCTTTGAGACCACCTTTGAGACCATCTTTGTGACCACCTTTAACGCGATGACCAGCTTTGAGAGCACATACTTGAGTGTACAACCGCTTCGCGGTAACTGCCGGGATCGCGGATCCACCTGGGGTGCGCTCCGCGACCCCAGGCTATTGTGTCAAACTGCTTCGCAGTAGCCGCTCGCCGCGTTCCGACAAGCTCTCCCAATCTCCTTGGCCCCAAGCTTCTCTGCTTCTTCTGCGTCTTGCTGCTCAATTTCTATTTGATCGCTATCCCTCGTCCGTGGCTGGCGAAGGCTTGCGATCGGTCACATCCAGAGCCGCGGCTTGTGGACAACGGTGTGAACGGAACCCAAGCAACCCGGCTGTGGATGCCCCCACCGCAAACGACGTCCACAGCAGTCTCACGGAATGACTGTAGTCTTCGGCCCGCTTCAACCGGTTGGAACGCGAAGCCGCAAAGAAGCCAACCAGGACTCCCATCACGCTGATCCAGAGGATCCACTTGAGAAGCCGATGCATGCTTGCGAGTGCCGATTGATCCGGCAGCCTCCTTTTACGACTGAACGTCATTCACCAACAGTGGCATCCCGTCGGCGCCGGTGTCGGCGGCGCCAGTCAGGGCGCCGGTGGTTTCATCAATGGCGATCGCGTGGACCAGGGCCAGGCCGCCGTGGGCGTCGGGAAGTCGTTCGATCCCGTGGCGGCGGCGAACCGCGGCGCAGGTGAATTCGGGAATCCGCGACTGGCAGCGGATGGTTTCTCCCTGGCAGTCGAACCGGGGGGCCACAACCGCATCGGTCATGCTCATCCGGAAATCGAGCCGATTGAGGATCACCTGCAAGACCGAGGTGATGATCCGCGTCGCTCCGGGGGCTCCCAAAACCAGCACCGGCCGCCCATCTTTGAGCACCACGGTGGGGGTCATGCCGGTCGTTCGCCCCTTGCCGGGAGCAATGCTGTTCGGGTGTCCTGGATAAGGGTAGAAGTTAATCATCGAGTTGTTGTACATGAAACCCAAACCTGGGGTGATCACTCCGGACGACGATCCCAGCGAGTGCGTCAACGACACGCAGGCCCCCCACCGATCGACCACTGTGACCTGCGTCGTATCGGGTGAACCGGTTTGAACCCGGCGCGTTTCGATCCGCTCTCCGGCATCGATCACCCGTCGCCAGTGCCGGGCGCGCTCGGCGGAGATCATCTGCTCCAGCGGGACCGACTCGAACTGTGGATCGGCAAGTTGCTGGTTGCGGTCGGCAAACGCGGCCTTCATCGCCATCGAAACCAGGTAGATGTACTCGGGCGAATTGTGCGCCATGGATGCCAGGTCATACCCTTCCAGGATTTTGAGGATCGCCGCCAGCGTCGGTCCACCGTGCGGGGGTTGCGACGTGATGACGGTGTAGCCGCGATACGTGACCACGACAGGCGGTTCGTCCCGCAACCGGTAGTTGGCGAAGTCATCGGCGGTCACCCAGCTCCCCTGCGAAGCCAGATCATGGCACATCGTCCGCGCCAGGTCTCCGGTGTAAAAGTCGTCAGCCCCCGCCTCGGCCAATCGTCGGAGCGTGCGGGCATAGTCGGGATTGCGGAGCGTTTCTCCGGCGTCGTAGGGCGTTCCGTCCGGTTTGAGATAGATGCGACGCGCGTCGGGGGTTACGTGCAGTTTCTGAAACAGGGAGGAACTCTCCGGGTAATCGGGGCGGTCCTTCCAGCGGTGCGCCAGATGTTCTCCCACGACGAACCCCTCTTCGGCAATGGCGATGGCGGGAGCAATGAGATCGGCCCACTTCCAGGTACACCAGCGGGAGTGAATCGCCTGCATCCCACGAACCATGCCAGGCGTGCAGATCGACAGGTAGCCGTCGTCATTGACCTTGTCTTTCAGAAAGAAGCCCCAGCCTCCCGGATTCCCCCCCAACACCTGATCGGACCACATCTCCGGTTTGACTCGCGCTCCAGCGACCGCTGGGGCGTCGAGGATGGCGTGCGGGACGGCAGTCCCCGCCGGGTGGTGGGTCAACAACAGATAACCGCCGACGCCGCAGGAATGGGGGTCGAGAATGAACTGCACGCAGGCGCAGGCCAGGACGGCGTCAAAGGCGTTGCCTCCTTTCGCCAAGACCTTGGCCCCTTCTTCGACGGCCAGGGGTTGCGGGGCGACGATCATGGCAGGCATGGGATGACCTCGTTGTCGGAGCGTGTGGGACGGTGGCGACGCTCAAGCGATCTTGCGCGATGTTGCCGATTCTGTCAAACGGGAGGGGGGCCGATCCCTGGGAGTAGCCCATTCTGATGAAAATCCATCCCCGCGGGAAAGAATCTGATTGCCCGCGCGGGAATCTGTCACGCATAATGGATGAGCGTTCCCGGTCATGCACCGTCTCTCCCAGGGCCACCGCCGATGGGTACACACCGCGAAGTTTCCCGGTTCGAAAACGAAGACATTGCCCGCTTGATTTACGGCAATGGAGGCTCCACCCGGTTCACGCAGGACTCCCCCATTCTGCCGATGGTGTGGAGAGAATTTGCGAGCGGGCTCGATCCTCGAGTCGAGCTGTTGTTGACTCCGCGGCAGGCCCCCGGAGAGGGGCGTCTCCATCCCGGTGCGTTGTCGGCACTGTTGCGAAAGCGACTGGACGAGGACAGAGGGCACGGTCCGGCCATCAGTGCAAGTACGACGCCCCCCCCCTGGGACGTGGCCTATCACCAATCGACAGTCTGCGCCTGCCTCACATTCTCTGAACTGATCCGCTGTGTCCTGCCCATGACCCGCTGGTGGTGCGACCGAATCTGCCAGGGTTGCCACCGTTGGCTGAAATCGGCCAATCCGAAGGATGTGGCGAAGTTGAAGCTCAAGGCCGCAGACAAAAACAGTCCGGCGCGACTACTGCAAGATGCAACGCTTCAGGAAGTTCTGGCGCTGGCGCTGACGCAGGCCGGCGCGCCACCGACTTCCTCCAAGCGCGGAAACAAGCGTTCCACCCCCCTGCCGGACATTCGACCGCCAGACGACATCCTGTGGCTGGCGCGGGTGATTGGAACGATCGCCCTGGCCAATCGCGAGATGCCGCGGATCGCCGACGATTCCCGGAAGCGCGACGAGTGGATCAAAATCTGGACTCCGCCGGGGCATGGCCATGCGTCTGAGCGGTTCGACCATTTCAGCCAGGTCGTCTCCGCGCTGGCCGAACTCTTGAAGGGGATGCCGGATCATCCCATGCATCCGGGAGATCCGCAGGTCCATCTGGTCAGTCTCAACCGCAAGGCGAGCATCTGCCTTACCGCTTCCACTGGAACCATTAAAGCCGACGCGGCGCGGCGGGTCTTCCAAATGTCCTGCCGCGAACTGACGTGGGCTGTGATCGACAGTGGGGTTGACGCGCGCCATCCGGCGTTTCTGCGTCCGCTCGAGACGCAGCCACCGGCCGGCAAGTCGCGCCGCAAAGGAAGTCCGGACCGCGCTTCCGACTGGAAAACCAGGTCGCGGATTCTGGCAACCTACGATTTCAGTCTCATTCGACAGCTTCTGCGGACGGATGGCGGGATCAACAAAGACGCCTGGCCCAACCGCTGGAAACGATTGAACCACAAGGCCCTGGCGGATCTGCAACGGAACTTGAAAGACAGCATGACCACCGGACGTGAGCTCGACTGGGGCCTAGTCCTCCCCTTTCTGAAAATCGAACACGATTCGGACGCCTACGAACCTCCCGTCAGCGAACACGGAACGCATGTCGCCGGAATCATCGGCGCCTCTTGGGAGCGCCAGGGGCCGGAGGACACCGAAGCTCCCGAAGAGGGACTGCATGGCGTCTGTCCCGACATCAATCTGTATGACCTGCGGGTCTTTAGTCCCGACGGAGACGGGGACGAATTCACCGTCATGGCGGCGATGCAGTTTGTCCGGTATCTCAACCTGCACAGCACGATCCCGGTGATCCACGGTGTCAATCTCAGCCTGTCGATTCCCCACGATCCCAAAAACTATGCCTGCGGGCGGACTCCCGTCTGCGACGAGTGCGAACGGCTCGTCGGCAACGGGACAGTGGTCGTTGTCGCGGCGGGAAATGAAGGGGCCACGGAAACAATGGACGGGGATTTTCAAGGTTTTCGGATGATGACCATCACCGATCCGGGGAACGCCGCCGAGGTCATCACCGTCGGCGCCACCCATCGGGACATGCCGCATCAATACGGGGTGAGCTACTTTTCCAGTCGCGGACCGACCGGAGACGGGCGGGTCAAGCCCGACCTCGTGGCGCCGGGAGAAAAGATCGAGTCGTGCGTCCCGAACGGCGGGCTGAAACCGCTGGATGGAACCAGCATGGCGGCCCCGCATGTCAGTGGGGCGGCGGCGCTCCTCATGGCCCGCAATCGGGAACTGATCGGTCGACCGCGGCGGATCAAGGAGATTCTGTGCGAAACCGCGACGGACCTGGGGCGCGAACGGTACTTCCAGGGGGAGGGACTGCTGGACGTGCTCCGGGCGTTGCAATCGCTGTGATTGCGCATCGCCGCCGGAAATCGGGTGGTCCCGTCCCCTTGTCCTCCAGGCCGGATCCGGGTATTGCTGTCCTGTTCGCATTTCGGCCCCCCTGACTCAGAGGAACCATCATGCTGTTCACGCTGGAAGCCGTTGAAGCCAAAGCGGGTGACTCGCTGTTGCTGCACGTGGGTACCGCCAAGAGCCCCGAGTTGGTGGTCATCGACGGCGGCCCGGCGGGAGTGTATACGGGGACATTGAAGCCGCGCCTGGACGAGTTGCGTTCCCGGCGGACCCCCGACCAGCCGCTCCCGATCCGGATGGTGATGGTCAGTCACATCGACGATGATCACATCAACGGGATCGTGCAACTGGGCCGCGATCTGAAGAAACGGCGCGACAGGAAACAAGCCGAGCCGTACCGCATCCTGACACTGTGGCACAACAGCTTCAACGACATTCTGGGAGACGACGAGAAGGAACTCACGAAATCGTTCACGGCGTCCCTCAAAGCGACGTCGGTCGGCAGTCCGCTCCCCAAGGGGGGGCTGCAGGAGCATTCCGCCCTGGTGCTGGCGAGCGTTGGCCAGGGGCGCGAATTGCGGGATCTGGCCAAAGGGCTCAACTGGAGCGTCAACGAAGGGTTTTTAGGACTGGTGGCGTTTGCCGACGGCAAGAAAGCTCCCAAATTCAAACTGGCGGGGAAAGCGACGCTGACCGTTCTGGGACCGTCGCAGGCGGATCTCGCTGCGCTCCAAACCGAATGGGCCAAAACCGTGAAGAAACTCGGCCCGGCCAAGACCGCCGCCTTTGTCGACGATTCGGTGTTTAATCTCTCCAGTATCGTCGTTCTGGCCGAATGTGGAGGGCGAACGATGCTCCTCACGGGAGACGCCCGCGGGGACGAAGTGCTCGCGGGATTGACGCGGGCCAAACTGCTCAAGAACGGCAAAATCAAGGTGGACCTGCTGAAGCTCCCCCATCACGGAAGCGATCGCAATGTGGCCCCCGAGTTCTTCCAGGCGATCATCGCCGACCACTACGTCGTCTCCGGCGACGGAAAGCACGGCAATCCGGAAGTGGAAACGCTCCAGATGCTCTCCGACGCGCGGGGCAACGACGTCTTTACGATCCATTTGACGAACACGCTTCCCAAGCTGACGGCGTTCTTCAAGAAAGAGAAAGCGGCGGGCAAAAAGTACAACGTGGTGTTTCGCGAACCCAAAGCGCTCTCGCTGAAAGTGGATTTGGGCGATCCGCTGGCCGATTGAATTCTGATTTCGTCAAAGAGCAGGATGGGTGCGATGTTGTTGACCTCTCATCGGATCGCGGGCGGAAAACCGGGACCGCATCTGCTGATCACCGGGGGGGTGCATGGAGACGAATTTGAGCCGATGGCAGCCATCCGCCGGCTGATTCGCGAACTCGATCCGGCCTCCCTCTGCGGAACGGTGACGCTGGTGCCGGTCGTCAATGAACCGGCGTTTCGCCGCGGCCAACGGACGGCGGAGGACGGTCTGGACCTGGCCCGGACCTGCCCCGGCCGCGCCGATGGCTCCATCACGGAGCAGATCGCCTGCGCCTTGTCAGACTTGATTCGCACGGCGGATTACTACATCGACCTGCACACCGGGGGGACCAGGCTCCGCGTCTTGCCGCTGGCGGGGTACATGCTGCATCCCGACCGAACGGTCCTGGCGATCCAGCGTCGAATGGCGCGGGCGTTTGGCCTCCCTATCGTCTGGGGGACCGATCCGCACCTGGACGGGCGCTCGTTGTCGGTTGCTCGGGATGCAAGGATTCCGGCGATTTACACGGAATACCACGGTGGTGGCGGTTGCGATTGGGAAGGAATTGAGGCCTACGTGCGGGGCTGCCGCGGGGTGCTCCGAGAACTGGGGATGCTCAACACAACAGGAAGCCCTCCGCAGTCGGCGAATGGGCCGGGGGGATTCTCGCCACCGGAGCCCCTGTGCATTGAAGATCCACGGCAGGGGGCCGGGCACATGCAGATCAATCATCCGTCGCCGCAGGAGGGCTTCTTCGAACCGGCCGTCGCACTGGGGCAACGGGTGGCTGCCGGAGACCGACTAGGTACGGTCACCGACCTCCTGGGAATCGTGATCCTCCCGATTCCTGCCGCCTGCGGGGGACTGGTTCTGGTGCTTCACACGTTTTCACGGGTCGAGGCTGGAACCAGTCTGGGGGTCATCCTGGAAGTTCCCGAAGGGGGCTGAGACGCGCTCGCCAGCCTCAGGGACGGGCCTCGCCGCTCCCTGTGTCAAACTTCGGATCGAGCCAGACGAACAGGGTGGCTTGGGTTTCTCCGGGCCAGCGGTCTGGCAACAGCGCCTCGGTGCATGTGATAAAGTTGGGTTTGACGACGCGCAATGTGTGCGTTTTCCCATCCCATGGGATGTCGATCGTCTGTTCTCCGTCGCCCGTGGCAATCGTCCCGATCTTGACGTGATCGATCCTGATCTCGGCCCCGGCAATTTCGGGTTGCCGCATTTCCAGAATCAGCGGGCGAACCGGTCCCCGTGGGGCGAGGTACGTTTTCCAATACCACGCCCCTCCCCCCATCCCTCCTAGAACCAACAGCAGGAAGAACCAACCTGCCAGGGGGCTTTTGCTGGGTGCCTCTAACCGCGGCCCGTTGCGCGCTCGCCGGGAGGGGGCGACCGCCGCCACGGTCGGAGCGTCCCCGGCGTCGAGCCCTCCCGAAGCAGTACTGGTGACTGGAGAGTCCGGGGAGGTCGGCACTGGCGAGACGCCCCCCGGATTGCCAACTCCGCCGAGCGCGGCTGGCGTCACCCCCTGAGGGACTCCCTGCGGCCAATCGAAAACCGGCACAGAGGCGGGGAGGCGAGGCGCGAGAGGGGGACGGCTCCCCGCAGATTCGCCGGGGGATTGCCGATAGGCGCCCAGCGCGACGACCACCTGGGCCATCGACGCCTGCCGATCTTCGGGCCGTTTGGCGACCATCGTCTGGAAGATCGCGTCCAGCGACGCGGGAATGTCGCTCCGGGCGGCGCGTAGCGACGGGATCGGCGACTCTTTGTGCGCCTGCAATTTTTGAAGTACGGAAGCGCCGCCGTACACCGGCACGCCGATGAGCAGAAAGTGCAGCGTGCATCCCAGGCTGTAGATGTCGGCGGCGGGACCGGCGGTGCGGGTGTCGTCCGCCTGCTCGGGAGACATGTAATCCCCTGTCCCGAGGATCGCCCCCGACTGTGTCAGCGCCGCGGCGGTTGAGTCCTGATCGGAGTCCATGATTCGAGCCAGCCCCAAATCGAGGAGCTTCACGACGCCGTTTTGATCGACCATCAGGTTGGACGGTTTGACGTCGCGATGCACCACGCCGGCGGCATGCGCGAATTCCAACCCTTGGGCGGCCTGCAGCAGGTAGTCAACGGCCGTCTCAACCGGAAGCGGGCCGCGCTTCTTGACGATCGCTGCCAGATCGGCCCCTTCGACGAATTCCATCACTAGAAAATGCCGCCCCCCCGCTTCCTCCGCGGACTGCGCCGCGACGATGTTGGGATGCGTCAAACGGGCGGCGGCTTCGACTTCGCGGCGGAAGCGTTCGACGGCCGTGGAGGTCTTGAGCGCCGCCGCCGACAAGACCTTGACCGCGGCAATCCATTTCATCCGCCTGTGCTCGGCCTTGTAGACAGTGGCCATCCCCCCCTGGCCGATTTTTTCGACGAGCAAAAACTGCCCCAGGAGCAACTCCGCTCCCTTTCCCGGGTCAATCTGCTGCGCCTGAAAGGGAGTCAGCTTGCGGTAGCGGACCAGCTCGCGCGCCAGCGCCTCGCCATCCGCAGGCTGGTGACCGGCGGGCAGCCCGGCGACGAAGGCTTGGAGTTCCGCCTCGGTGAGGAGTCCGCTTTCCAGCAGTCGTCGGGTGAATTCAGAAACGTCGATGGCCATTGGCAATTGGATGATTTCAAGGAGAGCCCCCGGTCGAAGGGACGCATTCCGGGACGACGACCGCAAAGGAATTCGATCCAATGTAGAACAACCGGACCAGGAAGGCCACGGAACGGCCCCTTGACCGCGCTGTGGTCTGCGATCCAGCAGCACCTCGTCAGGGGGAGCAAATGTTCGGGAGGAAAGAATTCCCGGCAACGAAGCGAGCAACTGTTTCCATCGTCATGCGAGCGCGGTAACGACCGGGGTGGCCAGACGACCTGGGGTGCGCTGCGCAACCCCAGACTCGTCCCAAGATCGGTGGATCGAATCAGCCGTTTTCGATATGATGTTGCGAGAGCGGGTCAGGGGGAGCGTGTGGGAACTGGCCGGACCAGTGTGCCGGTTGACCTGGGAGTCTCGCAGAAATGTTGCAGATTCAGACGCACGGAACGAGGCTGTGTGACGGCTTGTCGCGGCGCGCCTGGCTGACTGTCGGGGCGCTGGGTCCGCTGGGGCTGACGGCGCCGCAATGGTGGCAGGCGACGGCGCAGGGATCAGAAACCGCGTCGCCGTCGGCCCCCTCTCCGAAGCCGCGCGGCACGGCCAAAGCCTGCATCCAGATTTTTCTCTGGGGAGGTCCGGGGGCCCAGGAGATGTGGGATCTGAAACCGGATGCCCCCTCGGGAATTCGAGGCGACTTTCGTCCGATTGCCACGAGCGTCGCGGGAATTCACTACAGCGAGCATTTGCCCCGGCTGGCGCAGCGCGCCCACCAATACACGATCATCCGCAGTCAGACGCACACCGGGGTCAATCACGGCACCAGTTCGTACCATATGTTGACGGGCCACATCCACTGGTCCCCCGGCACATTGCGGCACCCGACGCGGAGCGATATGCCCAACCTGGGATGCAACGCCGGCCGGTTTCTGCCGCACCCCGAATACCTTCCACCTCACGTGCAACTACCTGCCGTGATCAACGACGGCGACAACCTGCCGGTCCCAGGACAGGATCCGGGAATTCTGGGAGAGGCACATACCCCCTTTCGAGTCCTGGGGGACTTGACGCAGTCCGGTTTCAAGGTGCCGGCGCTGACCTTGGCGCAGGGATTGTCTCGCGAGCGGCTGGCGCGGCGCGCCGGATTGCGCGAAGCGATTGACAGTCAACTCGGCCATCTCTCGAGGGAAACTTCGGGGCAGTCGGTGGAGGGATCGTACGCCCGGGCGGTCAGCCTATTGGCGTCGCCGGAAACTGAGGCGGCGTTCGATCTGGCCCGCGAGCCGGCCCCCTTGCGGGACCGGTACGGGATGCATCATTTTTCCCAGGCGCTCCTCCTGGCGCGGCGTCTGGTGGAATCGGGCGTTCCGTTCGTCACCGTCTACTGGCAGTCACCCAACAATGCCGATTTTGCCAGTTGGGACACGCACGCCAACCAGCACGTTCGCCTGCGGGAGCACCTGCTCCCGGCGTTCGACCAGTCGCTGTCCGCCTTGCTCGATGATTTGACCGAACGGGGAATGTTGGACGAAACGCTGGTCACTTGGTGGGGAGAATTCGGCCGCACGCCGCGGATCAACTCCGCGGGAGGCCGCGATCATTGGGGTTTTTGTCAGTCGGTGGGTTTGGCGGGTGGAGGGATCCAACGGGGGCTGGCGTACGGCACCAGCACCAAAGACGGGGGGTATGCCGAAACGTGCCCGGTGACCCCGGACGACCTGTCGGCGACCATGTTTCATTGTTTGGGAATCGACCATCGTCAACACATGCATGATTTGCAGGGACGCCCCGTGCGGCTGAGCTTCGGGGAACCTGTTCGGGAGATATTGACCGATGACTGTTCGATGTCATGATCCGCGGCACGCCCTCGGCGTGTCGCGGCGCGAAGTGTTGCAAGTCGGCTGGTCGGCGCTGGCTGGCCTTGGCCTGGGTCAGGTCTTGGCCGCGCAGGGTGCTGCGAGTCCGGCGTCCGTTGCGGCACGGGCCAAGCATGTCGTGTTGGTCTTCCTGTCCGGCGGGGCCAGCCATCACGACACGTTTGATCTCAAGCCTCAGGCGCCGGTCGAGATTCGAGGAGACTTCCAGCCGATCAGCACTCCTGTGCCTGGGATTCAAGTCTGCGAACATCTGCCGCGGCTGGCGCAGCGCGCCGACCGGCTCGCCTTCGTGCGGTCGATGGCGCATCGCGAGTTCAATCACCTGCCGGCGACGCACCAGGTGCTGACCGGCGCTCTGGCCCCCAACGCCAGCGGCAGCGACCTGGATCGGGTCGCCTCGCGCAAGGATTTTCCCTGTTATGCCGCGGCGCTGGAACTTCTGCATCCGCGCCGCGACGGCATTCCCAGCGGCGTGGCCCTGCCGACGCATCTGGTCGAAGGCCCTCTCACCTGGCCGGGGCAGAACGCCGGTTGCCTGGGGGCGCAGTTCGACCCCTGGCAGATCAAAGACGATCCCAACGGTGCCAATTTTCGGGAAGAGAGCCTGAGTCTGCCGACCGGCTTTACGCTGGACCGCGTGGAGGCGCGCCGCACGCTGCTGAGTCGGTTCAATGGCGAGCGCGATCGCCTGGAAGCGCTGGCAGACCGGGGTCAGTTCTCAGAGAAACAGCAACTCGCGCTCGACATGCTCACCTCGGGCAAAGTGGCCCGCGCGTTCGAGCTGGCACATGAGCCGGATGCGCTCCGCGAACGGTACGGCCGGCACCTGTTTGGTCAATCGCTGCTTCTGGCCCGGAGGCTGTTGCAGGCGGGGGTGCCGATCGTCCAGGCGAACATGGGGATCGTGCAGACCTGGGACACCCACGTCGAGAACTTTCCCAAGCTCAAGGACCGCCTGCTCCCGCCGCTGGATCAGGCGGTTTCCGCGCTGCTGGACGACCTGTCGGCCATTGGCCTATTGGACGAGACGCTGGTGATCATCACGGGGGAATTCGGTCGGACGCCGCGCATCTCGACCCTTCCCGGAGAGGCGATCCCTGGGCGGGATCACTGGTGTCCGGTGTTCACGTCGGTCTTCGCTGGTGGCGGGGTGCAAGGAGGTCAGGTGATCGGCCGCTCCGACGACATCGGCGCCTACCCGGTGACGCGGACGTATTCGCTGCAAGACTTGGGGGCCACCGTCTACCAGGCGCTGGGAGTCGATCCGGTGACGGAGCTGCACGACCAGACCGGGCGCCCCTTCCAAGCCAATCGAGGTGAACCGATGACTCCCCTCTACACGGGCAACGAGATTTAGGCCGGCCGAGGAGGTGGCGGGCTCCCGACTGCGGATCACCTATGTCGACGCGGGCGCGGCGGCGCGCTCAAGGGCTTGGGTAATGCGCTCCCGCGTTTTGGATCGCCCCAATAGTACCAGGCAGTCGTAGACGCCGGGACCGACGGGCTGGCCGGTGGTGGCCAGTCGCAAGGCGTGGATCAGCGTGCCAGTCGCTTCACCGGTTTCCTGACAAAACGCCTGTAAGGCTTGTTCGAGCGCCGGGACAGTGAATGGCTCCACGCTCTCCAGGCGCGCGCTGAATTCGCTGAGCCGCTCGGCCACACCCGACTTGCGGACCCGCTTGTCAAAGTTCTTCTCGTCGCACGGAAACCTGTCGCTGAAGAAGCAGGCGGCCCCCAGGATATCACTGAACACCTTCAACCGCTCTCCCAGCGCTTCAATCACTCGGACGACGAATTCGCGCGTTTCGGCGGAGGGAGGAGTGGCGATCAGCCCCGCCTGTTCGAGATAGGGGAGACAGCCCGCGAGCTTCTGCTCCAAAGGGAGCTCCTTCATCCAATGTCCCTGGAAACTGTAGAGCTTGTCGGGATCGAACCCTGCCGGCGCCTGAACAACTCGGTCGAGCGTGAAGTGTTCGACCATCGTCGAAAGCGACATGATCTCGGTCGACTCGTCGAGCGACCACCCGATTCGTCCGAGGGCGTTGAGAATCGCCGCCGGCAGGTAGCCAATCCGTTCGTAATACTCCACCATCACCGGATCGAGCGCCGACGAACCGGCGATCCCGATCTGCGGGAACACTTCGTCGGCCTTCTCGAACATCTTCCTGAACTGCGGATTGCTACGGTACTGGTCGATTTTCCGCTTACTGAGCTTCTCCTTGGAGCCTGGGGCGGCGACGTAGGGAACATGCGCAAACTCCGGCAAGCGATTCCCCAGTGCCTGGTGCAACAGTATCTGAATCGGTGTATTCGAGAGATGTTCCTCCGCACGAATGACGTGCGTGATCTGCAATTGTGCGTCGTCGACCACCGTGGCAAAGTTGTATAAGGCCGAGCCGTCGGCGCGGAGAATCACTGGATCAGGGAGGAGCGCGGCGTCCCACTCGACATGCCCGCGGATGTGGTCGTCCAGCAACACCTTTTGATCGCGGGGAATCAGGAATCGCAACACCCACGGGCGCCCCTGGGTGACACAGGCGTCTCGTTCTGCGGCGCTCATCTCCAGCGAGCGCCGCACGTTCAGGTAGGGGCGTTTCTCGCGTTCCGCCTGTTTGCGGTCGGTGTCGATTTCCGCCTTCGTCGAAAAATCGCGATAGGCCAGTCCTGCCTGCTCCAGCTTCTGGGCCGCCGCGCGGTACAGTTCTCCGCGTTGTGACTGAAAATAGGGGGCGTATGGTCCTCCGACGTCGGGGCCTTCATCCCACAAGAGTCCCAACCAGCGGAAGGCCTGCAAAATCGGTCGGAGAGCCGCCTCCTGATTGCGCGCCTGGTCGGTGTCGTCGATCCGGAGGATGAATTTCCCCCCATTGTGACGCGCCCAGAGCCAATTGAAGAATGCGGTACGCATCCCCCCGATGTGCATGTAGCCGGTGGGGCTGGGGGCAAAGCGTGTGCGGACTTCAGACATGGCGACAGGTTGGGTGAGGCGACGGGAGGAGGAATCTGGCGACAAGGCCGATCATAGGAACGAGGGGGAGATCCAGCAAGAACCGGTGCAGCGATTTGCCGGGGGAGGAGGCGGTAGAGGGAGTCGATTTGAGATTTCAGAATTGCAGTTTCAGATTTCAAATGGCACTCCGCAAAATGAGAAACACAAATTGCTGCGTTGCCTGAGGAATGGGGAGTATGACCTTGGTTTTGGTTCCTGGTGGCGGCTCGGGAATTGGGAATTGTCCGGCTGCATAGACTGGCGCTATTGGCACGGATACCATCGTTCGCAGCAAGGCATTTCTTGCTGTTTATTGGCATGTCGCCGTTCGCCGAATCCGGGGGGTTGAACGATGTTTTGCACGCCGTTTGCGTTGTCGGCGACACAGTTGCCTGGCTTCGCGGAACTGAGTGAGGGTGGTCATCAGGGGGAAATCGGGAACGGGCTGTTCGGCTTCCGGATCTCGGCGGAGGGATCCGCGATGTCTCGCCGGTCATGGCGAGGGCTGATCGGTGGCAGGGTCCAGGTGGCGTTGATCCTGGCGACATTCGGTTTTGGGAATGGGCCGACAGCACTCCCAGGCGCAGAGCCGCCATCCGGGCGTCTGGTTATGCTACAGCAACACGCTAAGGCATTGCAGGGATTCGCTGGAGTTCGCGGAAGAATCACATCGCAAATTGAGCCTGGACGCGATGTCAAGGGAGTAGCCGCCGGCCACCGTCGTTTGGCCCAAGTACTTCAGCGCTTGATGCCCGAATTGGATACCGGAAATACGGTCAAATTCGCCGAACTGCTGGAGTCGGGGTTGATGCATGAGGTGGAATACCATCGATTCCTGTGGGCTGCCGATCGCGGTAAGCTGCGTCTCGACAGTTGCTGGATGACGTCCTGGGGGGCACAGCCGAACGACGATCCATTCTCGTCCGTGCGCTTCGTTTACTGGCATGATGGTCAGACCTGGCATGTGTATTCTGATCCGGCGAGCCAGGGAATCATCGGTGAGTCCCCCAATATCCATGAGGATTCAAAGCCCAAGCAGGTGCCACACTCGGCGGTGGCGCTGGGATATGGAATTCCCGTGGAGATGGGTTTATCGTCGCTCCCGCTCCTGTCTGCGAGCGTCTCTCAGGGCTTTGTCACTTGGGGTGAACTGCTGTCGCTACTGGATCCGGCCAGCGCACGAGACTTCGATTTGACCTGGCGCGACGCCGACGGCCCGCGACCGGGGCTGGAGGTTTTCAGCCTGCACCAAATCAAAGGACGCCCGGCAGTCCGGCTCCGCATCGACTTTCATCCTGAGTTTCTGTCCGCGCCCAGAGTGGTCGAGGTTGCGTTGTCGAACAGCCTAATTCCAGAGGGGGAATCGCCACAATATCTCGGCGCGAACCTCCTGGAATGGAGACAGCCAGTCAGGATCGACTCTGTCATCCTATTCCAGGAGTGCCTGAATTCGCAGTTGCGCACGATGCCCGATTTCTCTCAGTTCGATCCGCAAACGGTCGCCGAAGCCGAAGCGGCCCCTTTGATCGTATTGGAAGATTTGTGCGTCCACTACCATGTCAGTCAGATTAGGCTGGAGCGTACCATTGACGACAAAGAACTGGCGATCGTCGCCCGACCGGGAACGCACGTCGTCGACACCCAGCGCGATGAGCATTACTTCGTCGGGTGGATGGGGGGAGAGGTAGGGCGAGCGCCGGTGCATCCGACTGTCGATCCGGCCGTCAACCCGCGGATGCGCCGGTGGGCGCCATTGGCGATCATTGCGGTGACTCTCGTCCCACTGCTATTGCTGACGAGGTTTCTCCGCGGTCGCTCGCGGCCGGAATGAGTCATCTCTCAGTATTGCTCAAATGTCCCAAACGTTTCATAATCAGCCCCAGTTGACGAACGTCACACGCAAACTTCACCTCGTTTGGAAGGAGTCTCTGAATCCATGCCGATTTTCAATGACAATGCTGAGACGATTGGACGGACGCCGCTGGTGCGGATTAACCACTTGGCCAAAGGATTGGGAGGGACGGTGCTGGCCAAGATCGAGGGGCGCAATCCGGCGTACAGCGTCAAGTGCCGAATTGGGGCGGCGATGATCTGGGACGCGGAAAAGACCGGAAAACTCAAGCCGGGGATGAAAGTAGTCGAACCGACCAGCGGCAACACCGGGATCGCGCTGGCGTATGTCTGTGCCGCCAAAGGTTATGCCCTGACGCTGACGATGCCCGAGACGATGTCGGTGGAACGCCGCCAGATGCTCAAGGCGTTTGGCGCGGAATTGATCCTGACCCCCGGCGCCGAGGGGATGCGCGGGGCGATCGCCAAGGCGGAAGAGCTGGCGAAGAATCCGGAATATTTTATTCCCCAGCAGTTCAAAAACCCCGCCAATCCGGCAATCCATTTCAAAACGACCGGCCCGGAGATCTGGGAAGACACGCAGGGGAAGGTGGACATCTTCGTCTCGGGAGTCGGAACCGGTGGAACGATCACCGGCGTCTCGCGGTTCATCAAGGGAGAAAAAAAACACCCCCTGAAGGTGATCGCGGTCGAACCGGCGGAAAGCGCCGTCCTCTCCGGAAAACCTCCCGGACGGCACAAAATCCAGGGGATCGGCGCCGGTTTCGTCCCGGACATTCTCGACCGTTCGGTCATCGACGAGATCGTGACGGTGACCGACGACGAATCGTTCGAAACCGCGCGGCGAGTCGCCAAAGAAGAGGGGATCATCTGCGGGATCAGTTGCGGCGCTGCCATGAGCGTAGCGCTCAAAGTAGCGGCCCGTCCTGAAGCGCAGGGGAAAACGATCGTCGTGATTCTTCCCGACTCGGGCGAGCGGTATCTGTCGACCCCGTTGTTCACGCCTGCCTGATCGTCGCATTGGCGCGGCAATCCTTGGGGAGCCGACGAGTTGCTTCGGGCGCGTGCCCGGCAATTCGTCGGCTCCCCGGCGCTTTGCGGCGCGAAGATTCGTGACGCGGTGGCTCGCGGTCCGGAAGGAGGCATGGTATGAACAACGCCGTGACGGATCGACAAGAAGTGGGCCAGGGGTGTTTCGTCAGCCAGTCAGGGAGCGCGCATGAAACTCTGGGTGTGCGGAATGGCGACCAGCGATCGAGCCGGACCCGGTTGGGATCTTGTGGGGGTATTTACGGAGCGGCAACTCGCCGTTGCCGCCTGTGAAGATGAGACGTACTTCATCTTTCCGATCCAGGCTAACGTCCAGGCGCCCCATGAAAGCGTCGCACCGGAAGGGTTGGAGCGCCCTCTGGCCAAAAGACCTGCCGCAACCAATGTGCTCCCCCGCCGACCGCGGTGACCGGCGCGGTCTGAGCGGGCCTGCGCGTGCTGAAAATCGCCGTTGACGCGGTTTACGTTTCAGTTCAGTCTTGCTGGGTTCCACCCAGTCTCCCGCGAGACCCCATCCGCCTCGTGCGTATGGAGCATCAGATCACCGCTGAGGCGCGCACGCTTCACCTACAGTCCTTTGGCGCCAAGCAGCGACTTGCAACAACGCGTCAGCGCTGATCTGGCTCACCGTCCGTTCAAGCCGGATGGGGTCGAATTCACCACAGATGGCAGATCGAGCTCCCGATCTCATTCACCAT
>JBJXGA010000301.1:0-22036 GCA_046152955.1 Planctomycetales bacterium
CCGCCCCTTCGGCGATCCCGCCGCCGCTGAACAAAAGCGACGTGGCATTGGGCCAGTGGTCGCGGCCAGGCTGTACCGTGCCGGCGGGCGCGCTGCCGCGCCCCTCGCCGGTGCTGGCGACGTAGGAGATTTTCGGTGTCCTCCCAAATTCGCCGGTGACGATCAGGAGGACGCGTTTGTCCAGACCCCGGTCGTGCAAGTCTTCCACGAGCGCTGTTACCGCCTGATCGTAGAGCGGGGCGCGGAGCTTCATGGCCTCGAACACGTTGTGATTGACGGCGTGGTCATCCCAGTTCTGCACGCGGCCGCACAAGGGGCCGCTCAGCGTGGTGGTCACCAGGTCCACTCCCGCTTCGACCAGTCGCCTGGCCATCAGGCACTGCTGCCCCCAGGCATTGCGGCCGTAACGGTCGCGAATTCGCGGATCTTCCTGGCTGATGTCAAAGGCGTGCCGCGTCGCAGTGCTAGTCAAGACGTTCCAGGCCTGGGATTCAAAAGCATCGAGCGCCTGCATGTTGCCGCGGCGATCGATGTCGCGCTGCAGTCGATCCAGACTCTTGCGCAAGTCAATCCGCGTCCCCATCCGCTGTGCTTCGTCCGCGGTTGCGGTCCCGAGATTGGGGACTTCAAATTTGGGGTCGTTGGGATCGCCCGAGACGGCGAACGGTTCATAGGCCGGTCCGAGATACGCGGAACCGATGTAGGGGATAGGATTCACTCCCACATAGTTGGGGAGCACCTGCCCCGGATTGGATCGGAGCAGGTTGGTGATCGACAGCAGGTCCGGGTCGTCCGGCTTGTTGCGCAGTTCGCGGACGGGATGCCCGGTGAGCAGTTGCTGCGCCCCCTGCTGATGACAAAATCCGGTATGGACCAGCGACCGGAGGATGGTGAACTTCTCTGCCAGAGCGGCGTGCCTGGGGAGCAATTCGCAGATCTGCAAATCGGGAACGGTCGTGGAAATCGGCTGATACGGGCCGCAGTATTCGCTTCCCGAGAGCGGCTTGGGATCGTACGTTTCCAGGTGACTGGCGCCCCCAATCAGCCAGACGATGATGACCGCGGTTGGCTCCGCGCTGAGCTTTTCGGATGCTTCCGCCCGGAGCCGAAGCAACCCCGGCAGCGTCAGTCCGCCGAAACCGGCCAGCCCCAAGCGCAAAAACTCGCGCCGCCGCCACGGCTGTGGACCGAGGCAGCGAGGCGGGCTGCCAGCATTGGATGGATCATTCAATTGGAAACCTGCTGGCACTTGGCTTGCGCCGCTCCAAGGTTCATCCAGATCGCATGCGGGATCGTCCGCAGATCGCAATGGAACGTCAGCCAAGGATGCGTTGACTCGTATTTCACTTCCGAAAATGACGCCTATTTTGATTCAGTTTATTTGTATGTAAATATATTGCTTTTAGCATGTTATGTCAATTTCAATAAAAATATGCACGAAATTTTGAAACGCATTTTGATCTCCGTTTTGAATCCGGAATTGTGCCGAATCCCCACGAATCTGTCACCGTCCTGTGACCGCCACCGCCTCTACGGGCTTCCCGGGCGCTCCAGCAGTCGGCGGAGTTGATCCACTTCGTTCAGATCGACTCCCTGCGGGCGGTGCTCCAGCAGCCACTGCGTCTCGCGCAGCGCTTCTTCCCGCTGGCCGGATCGGAACAGCAGCATGGCGCGCATCCAGTGCAATTCGGGGTTATCCGGGGAAATGGCCAGGATCGCTTCCGCGTACCGCAAGACCCCGTCCGCATCCTGCGAGCGCTGCGCCAGCCCCAGCAGATTGTAGAGGATGCGAACGATGATCGCTCGTTTTGTCGCCGGAACAAAATCGGATTCGAGCGGCGGACGCCCGAGCGCCTCGCGGATGCGCTGCTCCGCCTCCGGCAGGGAGACCGCCGCCCCACGCTCAAAGACGTCGATCAATTGCCGATCCCCCTCGGGGGGCTCAAACCGGACGACGAAATGCCCTGGCAGCCCGATTCCCACAACGCGCAGATCCAGGCGGCGCGCCAGCTCCATGAAGATCACCGACAACGTGATCGGCAGACCTTCGCGGTCGTCGAGCACCTCGTTGACGTAGCTGTTGGAGCGGTGGTAGTACTCCCCCCGGCTGCCGTGATAACCTTGCTCCTCGAACAGATACCGGTTGAGGACCGTCAGCTTTTCAGCCGCGGAGGCCCCCGCGGGAACCGATTTTGCCACGTCGCGCGCGACGCGCTCCAGTTCCTTGCGATAGTCCTCCACATTCACTTCATCATTGTCGAGCAAGGCCACCAGCAGCGCCGCGTGATACAGATCGACCTGGGACTCCTCCCGATCCAGCGCCTGGACCAGTTCCTGTACCACCTTCCGCTGATGCACCGATTGGGCCAGTCGACGCAGTTGCGCCGCCTGCTGTTCCAGTTTCTTGGCCCGGTCGCGCAGCAGCATCACGCTGGCCGGCCCGTCGGCGGAGAGTTTGTCGACCAAGTCTCCTTGCAGAGGACCGACCGCCGGGATGACCGTCGTCAACTGGTCGATCCGCGCCACAACCTCCTGGCCGGGAGCGCCCTCTTCGGCCAGGTTGAGTCCCATGCGGAAACTGCGGAATTCCGCCTCGGTGTCCCGGAATTTCGCCAGTCCGACCTGCCCGCGCTGCAGGCGATCGTCAGCCGACTCGATCGTCAACTGATTGTTGACGAAGCAACGAATGCGTCCCGGTTCGAACCGCACCCGCAGGGAATTCCAGTCGCCGGGACGATAGTGCTCGCTGGAGACCTCGGCCAGCACCTGCCACGAAGAGACGTCGGGGCCATCGAAGCGGCTGAGCCGCAGCTTGCCTGCCGACGGATAGAACCCGTAATGCACCTGATTGCCGTCGGAACAAAAAACAAGACCGGCGGCCCCCTCTTCCTGATTGAGTTTCACCGAGACGGCCAGATCAAACGGTTGATCGGGAACGGCCTGCTCCGACAGGCAGAGCGAGCGGCCGCCGAATCCCTGGCCGCGCCCATCCACCAGGATGCGTCCTGCCCGCTGACGCCAGCGGGCGCCAAACAGCGGTTTCCACTCCTGAGGATCGAGCGCGCCAATCGTCAGCCAGCGCTCCATTGTGGTCGGGTTGGGCCGGTCGATGAGCGGTTTCAGCGCATTGACCGGCATGGCAAAGCCCAGATTGTCGGTCACCGCGGATTTCATCGTCAAAATGCCGTGGACATTGCCATTGACGTCGAGCAACGGACCGCCGCTGTTCCCCGGTTCGATCGGGATCGCCAATTGAATCATCTCGCGGCCGTCGATCTCGCGGGTTCCGGACACCACGCCCACGACAACGCTGTGCTTCAATCCATGCGGATTCCCCAGCGCCACCACCGGCTGTCCCTGCTTGAGGGTGGAGGAATCACCCAACGGGAGCGCCGGAAGATTGGTCACATCGACCCGAATCAGCGCCAGATCCAATGTCCGGTCGTAGGCCGCGATCTGGGTGACGTCGAGTTTCTTCCCGTCCGCCAACTGGACCGCAATGGGACGGGCTTCGCCGATGACGTGCATGTTGGTGGCGATCAAACCGTCGGAGGCGACGATAAAACCGCTCCCGAGGTTTTGTCGGCCTCCGTCGCGCCCCTCGACGGTGACGACCACCACCGACTTGCGCGCGGCCTCGGTTAGCTTTTCGACTCCCGGAAACGCCAGCGCCGAGGCCCCCCCCGCCGCGGGGGCTGGTTCGTCCGCCAGACCCACGCGCACCGTCTGCCAGCCGGGAGTTCCCCACAGCACGAGGATCAAACCGACGCAGCCGACGCGAATGGGGTGCAGCATGAGAACAATCCTGAGGTCGCGGGAGACCGATGGGGCGCGGATCGGAAGGTCGATCGAGCCGTCCCCTTCACTGTACCCGCAGTCCGGTCCGACTGCGAGAGAGGTCGGTGGGAGTTGAACCGGTTCGCACAGGTCGGCGATCGAGTTCACCTTGACGATTGCCTCCAGCCCCTGCCATACTGGGGACTGCGGGTCGCATCTCCTGTCTGGCCACTGGCCCCGTCGTTCATGTCTTGCAGCAACCGGCTCTCTCGTTGGCTTTTGGCCGCCTTCGCGGCAGGGTTCGGCTGCGTTGGAATGCGGCCGCTCGAAGCCCAGGCGGGATGCGGCGACTATGTCCGTCTGGGGTCTTCGGAGAGCCATCAATCGCGCGGCGTCTCGCACGCATCGGACGGAACGACCGGTGAATTTCCTGCCCCCAAGATCGATTTGCCTCCGGCACCCCCATTGCCGGGAGGGTGCGATGGCCCAGCCTGCCGAGGGGAACGACCGCTTTCCGTTCCTGCGGCCCCCGTATTGACCTCCATCGCCGGAGAGCACTGGGCTTGTCTTGCCGCCGGCTTCGAGATCATTCCCACCGCGCCCTGTGACCGAGAGGTTGAGACGAGCGGATCCCCCAGCGCGGGGGAAGGGCGACGCATCGACCGGCCACCGCGGCACATTTCCTAAAAATCGCGTGCGGTCAGCGCTCCCCTCGCTCCGGAGGTTCATTCGGGGGACGGGCAGTCAGCCGCCAGGTGCAACACGCCCGCTTCTCCGTTGCCGTCGGACGCTCGATCCGATCTCCAATGCGAGGAGCGGCCTGTTTGTCTTGCGTTGAATTCTTCAGGAGTTTGTGTCCATGTCTGCCACGCCCGCGCCGGCTGTTTCGTCGGCGCCGCGGCCCAGGGGTTACGTCCCGGCGGTTGGTCCGCGGCTGAAAAAACTGCTGTTTGTCGTCTTCACGCTCGTTGCCCTGCTGGGGGCCAATTCCGTATACCTGGTGAGCATCACCATTCAGGAATGGCTCAACCCAGAGTACATCTATCAAAATTACTTTTACCAGTGCATGTTTCTTTTGCATTTGGCACTGGGGTTGTTGCTGCTGGTTCCTTTTTTGGCGTTTGGGATCATTCACTGGGTGACGGCTCGGAACCGGCGAAACAGGCGTGCCGTCCGCGTGGGATACGCGCTGTTAGTCACCAGTTTCGTACTGCTGGCGACCGGAGTGGCGCTGATGCGCGTCGGTCCCATCGAACTAAAACAGCCGGCGGCGCGGAGTATCACCTACTGGCTGCATGTTGCCGCTCCGCTGGCGGCCGGCTGGCTCTATTGGCTGCACCGCCTGGCCGGGCCGCGGATCAAGTGGCGGTATGGCCTGGCGTATGCCGGTGTCGTGGGGTTGGTCATCGCGGCGATGATCGGGCTGCATTCGCAGGATCCGCGACAATGGAACGTCACCGGCCCCAAAGACAAAGAACAGTATTTTTTCCCGTCGGAAGCGATCACACTCAGTGGAAACTTCATTCCCGCGCGGACGCTGATGATGGACGACTATTGTCTGAAGTGCCATGCCGACGCCTACCAGGGGTGGTTCCATTCGGCGCATCATTTCAGCTCCTTCAACAACCCCATGTACTTGGCCAGCGTCCGCGAGACTCGCGAAGTGGCGCTGAAACGGGACGGCAATGTGCAGGCTTCGCGATGGTGCGCGGGGTGTCACGATCCGGTTCCGTTCCTCAGCGGCGCGTTTGACGATCCCCAATTCGACATGGTGAATCACGAAACGGCGCACGCGGGGATCACCTGCACCGTGTGCCACGCCATCACGCACGTGGACAGCACGATCGGCAATGCCGACTACACGATCGACGAGCCGGTCCATTACCCGTTCGCACAGAGCGAAAACTGGCTGCTGCAGATGATCAACAACCAACTGGTCAAGGCCAAACCGGCGTTCCACAAAAAGACGTTCCTCAAGCCGCTGCACAAAACGGCTGAGTTCTGTTCCACCTGCCACAAAGTCGGCCTCCCCTTCGCGCTCAATCACTACAAGGAGTTTTTGCGCGGGCAGGACCATTACAATACCTATCTGCTCAGCGGCGTCTCCGGACACGGCGCCCGCAGTTTTTACTATCCGGAAAAGGCGAAGACCAACTGTGCCGAATGCCACATGCCGGCGCAGGGGTCGAACGATTTTGGCGCGCGGTTGTTCGAGGGGGCTGAGCGGCTGAGCATTCACAACCACCTGTTTCCGGCGGCGAACACCGCACTGCCACACCTGCGCGACGAGCCGGAGGTGGTCCGCGCGCACCAGGACTTCATGAAGGGGGTCGTGCGCGTCGACCTGTTCGGGGTCAAGGAGGGAGGCCAGGTGGACGGCTCGCTGATCGCTCCATTGCGTCCGGAGGTCCCGGAGCTCCGTCCGGGAGCCGACTACCTGTTTGAAGCGGTCGTCCGCACCCTCAAGGTGGGGCACCCTCTGACCCAGGGGACGGTCGACTCCAATGAACTGTGGCTGGAAGTGACCGTTTCCAGTGGCGATCGGGTGATCGGCAAGAGCGGCGCAATCGACACCGACTCCAGCGTGGATCCCTGGTCTCATTTTCTCAACGTCTACATGCTCGACAAGGATGGCAATCGAATCGATCGCCGCAATCCGCAGGACATCTTCACGCCGCTGTACAACCACCAGGTGCCTCCCGGCGCCGCCCAGGTGGCGCATTACAAGCTGCGGCTTCCGGAAGGGTTGACCGAGCCGGTCACCGTCGACATCAAACTGCAATACCGGAAATTCGACCAGCGCTACATGGACTTTGTCACCCGCAGCGCCAAACCGGGGGATCATCCGATTCGCGGGTACGAGCCGGGAAAACCCTTTGTCAACGATCTTCCCGTGACGACGCTTGCCTCCGATCGTGTCACGTTTCCGGTGGCAGGGGTCGAACGCTCCGTGGACGCCCAGACCTCGTCCATTGCCGACTTGTGGCAGCGATGGAATGACTACGGCATCGGATTGTACCTGGAGGGACAGGGGCCGGATCCCTTCCGGGGGGGCAAGTCGGAATTGAAGCAGGCGGAGCAGGCGTTCCGCGAGGTGGAGAAACTCGGCCGTTACGACGGCCCGCTCAACTTGGCCCGGGTCTTCTACACTGAAGGGAGACTGGACGAGGCGGTTGCCGCGCTGCAACAGGCGGCCACTTACAACGACCCGGCCGGTCCCCCCTGGACGATTGCGCTGTATTCGGGACTGGTCAATAAGCAACAGGGGCATCTGGATCGGGCTCTGGAAAACTTCCGCAGCGTCTTGGAGAATTCCACCACCGCCATGCGCGATCGACGGTTCGATTTCAGCAAGGATTTTGTGGTACTCAACGAATTGGGCCAGACGCTGTTCGAACGCTCCAAGCAGGAACGGGGAGCTGCCCGCCAGGAAGAGCGGGATCGGTTGATCCGCGAATCGATCGCCACGTTCGAAAAGACGCTGCAACTCGATGCCGAGGATGTTATGGCGCATTTCAACCTCGGCCAGTTGTACCGGCTGGTGGGGGACGAAGACCGGGCGGAGCGGCATCGGAAATTGCACGCCCGCTACAAGCCCGACGACAACGCCCAGGATCGCGCGGTGAACCTGGCGCGGGCCAAGAGCGAGGCGGCCAACCACGCCGCCGAGAAGCTCGTGATCTACGACTTGCAGCGTTCCGGCGCGCCGGGTCTGCCCCAGGCGAAGGGAGTCGCCGGCGCGCTGCCCCCTCCCGCCAATGACTTGTCAAATCGTGAACCAACCGTCGATTCATCGACGCTCGATGCCGACTCGCCCCGCGATCGTTCGGCAACCGCTTCAGGAGGCACACAGTGACATCATCGTTTGAATCCCATCCCCCTCACCCTGAGAATGACGGCGACGAACCGGTTTTTGGCGAAGCGCCGTCAGCCGGCGACGACGCGGTCATCAGCCGCGCCTTCCAGATCTCGGTGATGGTTATCGTTCTGGGGGGGTTGATCGCGTTCGTCGGTGTCTGGTGGTGGTTTCGACCCCTCCCGCTCCCTCCCGATGTGGTCCGTCCCTCGCAAGCGCCGGAAACGCGCGACCCCCTCCTGACGAGCATTCCGTCGATTGGATTCACGGATGTCACGCGCGAATCGGGGCTGACCTTCCTTCACGAGAGTGGTGCGACGGGGGAGAAACTGCTCCCCGAGTCGATGGGAGGGGGCTGCGCGTTTTTCGATTACAACAATGACGGCCATCAGGATCTGCTGTTCGTCAATTCCGATTTCTGGCCCCCCCAGCCCGCCAATCGCCAGCGCCCCACGATGGCCCTTTACCAGAACGACGGCCGCGGCCACTTCACCGATGTCACCGACGAGTCCGGGTTGGGGGTCAGTTTCTATGGCCAGGGGGTGGCGGTGGGGGATTACGACAACGACGGCTGGGTCGATCTGTTCTTTTCCGCAGTGGGTTCCAACCATTTGTTCCACAACGTCCAGGGACGATTCGAAGAAGTCACGACCGCCGCGGGAGTCTCCGGCGCCGACGATGAATGGAGCAGCAGTTCCGCCTGGTTCGACTGCGACAACGACGGCGACCTCGATCTGTTTGTCTGCAACTACGTGCAGTGGTCTCCCGAGATCGATCGCCAGCTCGGATGCACGCTGCTGGGAGGGGTCCGCGCATACTGTCGCCCGGATGCGTTCCGGGGATCCTACTCCTATCTCTATCGCAACGACGGCGCAGGGCGGTTCACCGACATTTCCGAATCCGCCGGCATCCAGGTGAAAAATCGCAACACGGGGGACAAAGTCGGGAAGTCGCTGGGAGTCATGCCGATCGACGTCGACGGAGATGGCTGGATGGATTTGATTGTCGCCAACGACACGGTTCAGAATTTCCTGTTTCACAATCGCCGGGATGGGACGTTCGTCGAGTTGGGAGAAGAAAAAGGGATCGCCTTCGACAATCAGGGACTGGCACGAGGGGCGATGGGGATCCATGCGGTGTTCTATCGCAACGACGACACCCTGGCGGTGGCGATCGGAAATTTCGCCCTGGAAATGACCGCGCTGTATTGCGCCCGGCAGTGCCCGATCGAGCAGCTTCAATTCAGCGACGACGCCGTGGCGGTCGGCCTGGGGCCTCCGTCGCGAGTGTGGCTGAAATTCGGCGTGTTCTTTTTTGACGCCGATCTGGATGGTCGGCTCGATCTATTGGTCGCCAACGGACACATCGAGAACGACATCAACAAGGTCTTGCAGGGGCAAAAATTCGCCCAGCCGCCGCAGTTGTACTGGAACGCCGGTCCCGACGCCTCCAGCGAGTTTGTCCCGGTTCCGGCGGACAAGACCGGTTCCGACTTCACCCGCCCACTGGTGGGACGGGGGGCCGCCTATGCCGACATCGACGGCGATGGCGATTTGGACGTGCTGTTGACCTCCACCGGAGGCGCGCCGCGACTGCTCCGCAACGATCAACAGTTGGGACATCATTGGCTGCGCGTCAAACTGGCGGGAAAAACGTGCAACCATGACGCCCTGGGGGCCTGGGTGGAACTGCATCAGGGAGAGACGGTGCAGCGCCGCCAGGTGATGGCCGCGTGCAGTTACCTCTCGCAAATGGAATTGCCGGTGACATTTGGATTGGGGGCCGAATCGCGGATTGACAAGCTCGTCGTCCGCTGGCCCGACGGCACAACCCAGGAGATGAACCGCCCGGCAGCGGACCAGATGTTGACGATCGAACAGTCTGAGTAGCCCGATTCGTCACCGTTTTCCCGGCGCGGCCTCCAGGCATGCCGCGCGAACAACCTTTGATCGTTGATCGACCAGTTTCCAGGCGACTTCCATGTCCAGCGACGCATTGCGACTCTTGATCCTCGGGGCGCATCCGGATGACTGTGAGTACCATGCCGGAGGTCTGGCGGCGATTTATCGCAGCGCCGGGCATGCGGTGAAAATGGTCTCGGTCACCGACGGCTCGGCGGGACATTTCGCCCGGAGCGGCGCCGACCTGGCAGCGCAGCGCCGGAACGAGGCGCAACGGGCCGCGGCGGTGATTGGGGCCGCGGCGGCGGTGTGGGACTTTCCCGACGGCCGCTTGCAACCGACGCTGGAACTGCGCGAGCGACTGATTCGCGAAATCCGGTCGTTTCGTCCCGACCTGGTTCTGACGCATCGTCCCTGCGATTATCATCCCGATCATCGAGCCGTTGGCCAGGGGGTCCAGGATGCGTCATACCTGGTGACCGTTCCCCCCATTTGCCCCGACGTGCCGCACCTGCGGCGCGATCCGATCGTCGCCTACCTTCCCGATCTGTTCACGCGCCCTACGCCGCTGCGGGGGGACATCGTCATCGACGTGGAGAACCAGATGGCAACGATCGTTCGCATGCTGGCGGCACATGCCTCGCAGTTTTTTGAATGGATTCCGTACAACGAGCGGCGGTCCGACGCGGTTCCCGCTGAGCCGCCCGCCCGCCTCGCCTGGCTGCACGGCTGGTATTCAGAGAAAATCGCTCGGTTCGCCGAAAGATTCCGAGTGGAGTTGGCAACAACCTACGGCGCACAGCGCGCCCCACAGATCATGCACTGTGAAGTCTTCGAGATCAGCGAATACGCCGCCCCGCTGGATGACCAGGCGCGTCGGCGACTGTTCTGGTTCCTGCCAGAGTGATTCCAGCGAAGCGCCGGTGGAAGCCCAGATGGAGGCACTTCGACGTCATGGCCGGTCAGATCGGTCGGCAGCGGACTGGCCAGAATTGCCGCGCGGCTTACAGTGAGTGACCACCGTGCCCACCAGACGCGCAGGACATCCAGCGGCGACAGCGCCGCCGACGCCCCCGCTCGCGCAGGCCCTCCCCACCAATTGGGTCGATGCGAAGCCACTGCTGGATGGGGACTCGGGGTCGGAGTATCTCGATTCTCGGGGCGAAATTGCCTACAAAGTCGTCGCCACCAAGAAATTCTGCGGCTGCAGCAGGTGATGGAGTTTTGCTTCGCACTGCAGAAGGCCGGTAACTGTCACGGTCTTGCCGTCGCAAAGGGCGTCACACGCTTTCTTGTAGTCTTCAGCGCTGGTGATCATCCGGATCAGCGGGCCGTTGGCCGGGCAGTTCAGGATGCGTCGTACCTGATGAGCGTTTCCCCTTTGGCCCCGACGTGCCCCACCGGCCGCGCTAGCGTTTGCCACCACCGGCCTTCTTCCCTCCTTTAGTTCCCCCTCCGGCATCGAAACCTCCGGGGCCGGACATGCCAGCGGCCCCCATTCCAGGCATTCCTCCGGCCCCCATTCCAGGCATCGAGGCGCCCATGCCGGGGATCCCTCCACCGCCGGAAGAGAGCTTCATGGGATTGCTGGCCTTGGTCTTCTTGCCTCCCTTTCCGTCCTTCTTGTTCTTGTCACCTTGCATGAATTCACTGGCATCCAGACCGCCGCCGCTGGCATTTTTGGCTGCTGTTGCCTCTTTGAGACTCTCGTAGCGCTTGTTTTGATCTTCGTACCGTTTCTTGGCCGGGCGAATGTCGTCCCTGGAGTCGGCGTCGAGCGCCACGATTCGACCGAAGCGATCGACGGTCGCCGCCTGATCCAACCCCCCTTCCAGAAGTTTGGGCAACTGCTTGGTGCTGATTTTTAAGTCCTGAAGGGCGCTCCCCCCCAGCGACGGGGCCGGCACGCTGTCCAACATGATCTCTTTGCTGGTGAACACCACATCTTCGTCTTCGAACGTCGATTTTGCCAAGTCCAAATGCGGGGTCTTCTGTTTCCCCCCGACGTAGGCGCCAAACGGCATCTTCAGGATGTGCGAAATCCAGGTGCCCACGTCGGTGTCATATTGGACGACCGACAGCTCCGCTCCCTCGCGGCGGCCGGAACGTTTGAAGATCTTGACCAGCGAATATTCCACATCTTTGGGGGCCACGGCAGGATTCGACGGGGCACTCCAGGCGCTGGACCGAGTCTCTCCCTCGGCTACATCCGGACTGCTGACAAACGCCGCTCCCTCGCTCGGATTGTTGATCACAAGTTGCACGCGGTATCGGTAGCATTCCCCCGGCTCGACTTCGAAGTCGAAGTACCGGAACAGCAATCCCTTGGCGCCGGAGCTTCCCCCGCCCAAGGCCGTCCCGCTCCGACCGCTCATCCCCATCATTCCCGCTCCGCCTCCGGCTCCCATGCCCATCATCGCGCTGGCCGCACCTCCTCCGGCACCGGGCATTCCTCCAGGTGCCCCGCCTGGCATTCCCCCCGGCATACCGCGCGGCATTCCCCCACCAGGGCCGCCAGGCATCCCGCCAGGTCCACCGGGCATTCCTCCCGGCCCGCCCCCTTGAGAGGCAGCCTTGGCCATCGACTCCCCTCCATCGATCCCTGCGGCCCTGGATCGAAGGTCGTTCGCGTCGCGCTGTACCCTGCGAAAGCCTCCGCGGCGGCGACCATCTTCGGCATCCGCCTCGTCTCCCAGAACCTCCAGCGCCGCCTGATTCATCGCCAATTCCTTTTCTCGCGATTCGTCATCCAGCGCCGGAACGCGCGGATGGCCGACGATCGAAAACTCCCATTCGCCATCCAGGCGACTGGGGAGTGGCGAGGTGATCGCTCCGTTGATCACATCCGTGGGCACCAGGTCCATGTCGAAGCTCGCGGCTTCGTTGAGAATCTCGATGGAGACAGTGTGATTCAGCTCTTTCCAGGTGGCCGGATCGTCCGACCAGGGCTTGTCCCCCGGCACAGCCCGCTGTCGCTGCACCTTGAAGTCGACATAGTCCAGCAGGCCGGCCGCCTCAGCAACAGTCTCCAGGTGCAGGTATTTTTTCAACAACTCCAATTGCCGTCGGCGGTCGAGATACCCGGTGACGACGATGTACCGCAAACCGCGGGCTTTCATGTCTTCGGCACTGGCCGATTCCCCCATCATCCCTCCGGCCGTTCCCCCCGCCATTCCAAGAACCTCCAGGCTGCCGCCAGAGCGTCGCTCGCTTTTGGTATTCTTAGTTTTGGCGCCTCCCGCCGGCGCGCGGACCGGTTCGGCGGCTTCTTCCTCATCCTCTTCATCCGACGGCGCTTTGAACTCCGGCGGAGCGGTTTGCAGCTGCATCGCCAGCACCCCCGAGCGGACCCGCAATTCCGACGGCGGAAGCACTTCCGGTTCCTCCGCCGGTTGCCGATAGCTGTACAACTTGGGAGACATCGGAATGTCATGGTCGAACGCGGAGAGTTCCAGTGGCGCGATGACTTTCGCCACCGCCACGCTCCCTGGCACCTGGGCGAATTCGGTCGTCGCCCGTTCTTCGGGCCATTTGTTAGCGCGCAATTGCGACTCCACCGATCCGGCTGTGCTTTGCATTTCTTCCGGAGTTCCCGAGTAGCCGCTCCAGCTTGTCAACGACAGGCAGATCAGGACGATCAAGACGGCGGTTCCCATCCCGAGCTTTTCGCCGTGCTTCAGGAAAAACCCCTTGTAGTCGTAACCCTTGATCTTCGCCATCAGATTCTTCATGGTCATCTCCAAATTGGCACTCGCCAGGCCCGACACGTCACAAAACTCAATCCCTTGCCGCCGCTTCCGATCGGAAGCCATCGGAAATCGGCCAGCTCAATTTTCAGCCGAATCGGTGGCCGCCTCGGCATCCCCCGAGTCGTCGGACTCGGACGATTCAGATGCTTCGGCCGCCGCTCCCTCTGCCTCCATCTCGGTTTCGCTGGCTGCGGGGGCATCCGGAGACGCTGCCTCCTCGTCTCCTGCAACCTCGACCGCCGCCTCCGGCGTCCCCGCTGCCGCCTGGGCTGGCGAAGTCCCTCCGGTGGTCGCCGGTGGCTGCGTTCCGTTCCCGCCGTTCCCGCCAGTTCCTGGTGTCCCCTTGGCCGGTTCGGCCGTCGGCTTGTTGAAAATCGTAAACCAGCCATCCAGACTCACTCTCGCGAGCATCGGATCGTCGAAGGCCGACACAGAGGGTTGCTGGAATTCCGCGGCACCGCCCTCCTCGTCGTCAAGAGCCCGGTTGGATCTCGCTTTCGATTTCGCTCCGCCGCCGGTCGCTCCACCTGGCATCCCACCGACCGGCATCCCGCCGGGAGCGGAACCCTTGGCCCCTTTCGCTCCCGCGCCCCCCATACCGGGGGCTGATCCGATACCCATCCCAGGTGCGCCTCCGACGGCCATTCCTGGCGCTGAGCCCACCCCCATTCCAGGGGCGCCTCCGCGCACAGAGCCAGCCATCGTTCCCAGAGAGTCCTCAGTTGCCAGTTCCTCATCTTTGTAGTCTGCCTGCTGGACGCGGGCGATTTTGAGCGGCCAGTCGGTATTGGAGAGCGCCACCAGAAGATCAGGAACGCGGCGGTGGTCCATCACCAGTTCCATATAGAACCCGCGGGTTCGATACTGCGGCTTGTTCTCGAGATAGCGCTCCATGTTGCTGCCACCCCCCCGGCGACTGTCGTTGCCGTTAATCGATGCGCCAATACTCCCCGCCGTTTTGCTCATCATGTCGGACGCCGCGTTGTTTCCTGTTGAGCCTCCTCCAACCTGGGAATTGCCCGGACTCTTTTTGGCGGCCGTCTTGTCCTCCTTGACAGGAACTTCCGGTCCCAATTCATCGTCGGGATTGAAAGAGATATTCAGGTCGATCCCTCCAGAGCTGCTGTCATTGCCGCTCGTGATGCTCCCTGCGATCCCCTTGGCCATTTTGCTCATCATGTCGGACGCCGCGTTGTTTCCGCCTCCTGTGCCTCCTCCGGCCTGGGCATTGGCGGGGCCTTTGGCCGCTTTGGAGGCCCCCCCAACCGATCCACCGCGGAGAACCAATTCCGTCACTTCGCGAATCGGCGCGTCGAGCTGCGTCGTGGCGCCGGTGCTGCGATTCACCTCGGCAATCGCCTTAAGCAGGGAGGCCAATAGCCACAGGTCTTCCTGGGCCGCTTCCACCTGTTTGACGGTTGGCGGACGGCGATTGGCTTCCCATTCGAGTTCGGGATGGGGCAGGATGGCATCGGGGAGTTCCACCAGTCCATTCGCTCCCTCATCGTCCAGCGGACTGACGATCCGCCGCACAGCCGCCAACTCCCGTTCGTAGCTCGTCCGATACAGATCGAGCTGCTCGGCACGCTGGTTTTCGTTCTCCATCCGCGCGGGATCGATGTTCTTGGGCCAGATCATCCGGGGCAACTGCCGCTCATACAAATCGGCCCAGGCGGCGTCCACTTCGCGCTTCTGGATGGTGTTGATCGCCGTCAGACGCTGTTCCCATTCGGCATTTGGGTCGTCCGGTTTGGCGTTGAGGTTGGTCTTGATGTCGTTGAGCGACTTGGTGCGGGCTTCCGCTTCGGAGATCAACCCGGAACGAGCCATCACCCACCCCACCAGAGGCAGAATGACCGCCAGGCCCAGAATAATCCAGAATTGGTACTTCTGAATCTGCTTCAACTTGTCCATCATGTCACCTCAAGACAAAAAACTGCCAAATCCGTTGAACGCTTCGCTCGTTGGCGTCCCTCAGCCACGCCATCAACGTTCCCCCACGATCCTTCCAGTGCAAGGGATCAAGTTCCGGCTCCCTTCGCGGCACCCCCCGCGGGAGTTCCACCCCCCGGAGCTTCCCCGGCAGGCGCACCACCACCAGGGGCAGCCCCTGGCTGCGGAGTGCCCGGCTGCGCCGCGCCCGGTTGTGTCGAACTACCGCCAGGTGTGGGGGTGGCGCCATTCCCCGCCGGCGATTGGGCTGGTGTCCCGGTACTGGAGGGTGTCGAGGCGTTGCCTGTCCCCGGCTGACCGCCGGTCTGAGTTCCCGTTGCGCCTTGGGTTCCCTGGTTTGCTCCCTGCCCCTGTGCGTCGGTTTTCACTTCCTTGATATCCGGATCGGTCGCTTGGCGTGCCGCTTCCGGGGTTGGTTTCCATCCGAATTCAATGACAAACCCCGAAAGCTTGATCGGCGTCCCTTTCGTGGCGTCCCCTTCGACTTTCAGCGCCGGCTTTTTCAATTGATCGGGCCGACGGCGCTTGGACGAGGAGCGTTTGGCTCCCCCTACGGTCGTTTTGGCAACTGGACTGGCCTCCTGTTCGCCGTCCTCTGCATCACCCAGCGCGGCCAGCCCCCCCGGATGATAGAGGACACTCTGTTCCGGAATCGAATCCGTGATCACAGCGTGGGTGATCCCCATCTGACGCACCGGAACAAACACCCCCGTCGGCTTGCCGGTGTGCAGATCGAACTGCTCCACCCGAAAGGACTGGAGATTCTTCAGCAGCGTATTCTTGACATAAGAGGTGTGCCGCATCACGAACTCAGTGTCGGGATTGTTGTGAAAGTGCTTCCCCTGCAGCCGGAAGACATAGCCCGGTCCTTTGGGGGGGGTGGTTTTGTCCGCGGGACGGGCGTATTCGTTATCCGTCTTGTCCTTGAACCAGGCCCCCAAATCATCCACCTTGGTTGCCGTAATGGCGGCGATTCGAATGCGATTCTTCAGAGTCGGATCGGGTTCATCGATCGCTTCGGCAAAGTCTCTCGGGAGGCAGGCATTGATCGCTTTGTAGACTTCCAGCCATTGCGTCCGCCCTTCAGTTCCGGCGACCAGGTTGTCGAGCTCGGTCTTCAGATCCTTGTTCTTCTTGGCTGCCGCTTCGTAAGCCGTTTTCTTGGCGTTCTTATCGTCGATGACCCGTTTGGCCGCTTTCTCCGCTTCGCCAAAGCGGGCTTCGCTAACGCTGCTCCAAACGTGCGAATAACCCATCAGCGAAATCGAGAGTCCAATCAGCAGCGTCGCCGCCGTAGCGACCGCCCAGGGCTTCTTTTTGCGGATCAGCCGGGCTGTCTTGATCTCCGGAGGGAGCAGCGACGTGTGGACGCGAGTGACGTTGAGCCCCTGCAACGCCAGGCCGTACGGCACGGCGAAACTCAGCAGGTTTTCCTGGAACAACGGCGCGTTGATCACCGAATCGCCAGCCAGCGCGGGAAACGCCTCGACCCGCTCCACGTCCATCTGCAGGTTCTGTTGCAGGAATTTCTGCAAACCGGCCAGCTTAAACCCATTGCCCACCCCCAGGATCTTGCCGATCTTGGCTTCGCGATTGACGCTGGAGAAGAAGCCGATCGACCGCTGGATTTCCGCCACGTAGTCGTTGAACACCGGTCGCAGCGCTTGAAACACCGCCTTGGGATCAGGGGCCTTGGTGGCGTTGCACTTGAGATGTTCCGCCTTGGCGAACGTCAGCTTCATTTCTTTGGTGAGGGCGCGGGTGAAATGATTCCCCCCCAATGGAACGTTCCGAATCCAGATGTCCTTGCCATTGGAGACCAGGAGCGTCGAATTGTCCGCTCCCATGTCCAGAACGAGCGTATAGTCTTCTTGCTCCCCCTGGCCGTCATTTCCCGGCGCCAGGCCGAACTGGTCATGGCACAAAAAGTTGTACAGCGCCAGCGGCGCGATCTGCACCAGATCGACTTCGATCTTCCGATTCAGGAAGGGGGCCAGATGCTGTTGCACCTGATCGCGTTTCATGGCGAATAGCCCGACTTTGGCGTCGAGCATAAAGCCGCTTTCTTCCATTCCACCACTCAAGGGCTGGTAATCCCAGATCACCTCTTCCAGCGCGAATGGAATCTGTTGCCGCGCTTCGTATTTGACGATCTCCACCACCTTGCTCGACTCGACTGGGGGCAACTGGATGAAGCGGGCCAGGGCGGTCTGTCCCGGAACGCTGATCGCCACGCTGTCTCCAGCCAACGGATTGCGCGACAAGAACGTATCCAAAGCCTGAGCGATCAATTCGTCCGGATTGGCGTCCGGCTGGCTGAGAATCTTGGGGTGCGGGACATAGTCAAAGGCGGTCGCCAAGACCTGTTTGGCCGCCTCGGCATACACCAGACGGATCGCTTTCAACCCGGCCAGGCCGATGTCAATTCCCCAAACGCCACGAATATCCGCCATAGCGCTCACGCTCCTGGAATCAGACTCCCGGATTCCGCTTTCCCGACACGGACTTGGACGTTCCGTACCAGGAAATCAGTTCCCGAAGTGGGTTCCTCGAACTCGATGGTTTCGAACTGCAGGACTTCGACTCAGTTCACCGAAATCCTTACGCCGCACGACTTGCCGCAATGAAATGATGCCACTTGTCCTAAAACTAGCAAAGCCTTTCCAGGCCAGTCAACCAGAAACCCACAAATGTCGTCCCGGCAAGTTCGAAAAAGTCCCCACGACCGGTCGAACTCGACCCTTCCCGGCAGGAACGGCCGTTTTGGATCCCACTGTGAGTGGCCCGGCGACGGATACTGGATTTGACGCCCGCCGCGGGCGGATGGTTCCCGCCGGTTCGAAGAATCTCCCCCGAACCCTTCGGAAAACGCCCTCGGGGGTGTAAACTCTTCAAAGGGATCGTCTTGGCGCGAGGAACTCGACCTGCCTGTCGCGGCCGCCTGGGCTTCTCCCCCTCATGCCTCACCCCCCGATCAATTCTTAAATTCGCCGCAGTCATGCCGCAGTTCTCCGCCGTCGTGGCCTACGAAGACCTGATCGTCCTCATCCCCAGCCACAGTCTGGAAGACTTTCCAGCCGAGTTGGGCGAGACGGAGGCGGCCTCGCTGCTGAACGCCTTTGCCGTCGCCTGGCACCCCGTGTTGCTCGGGACGACCCGCCTTCTCCCCCGCTGGCATCGGGCCGACGATCCACCTGACGCGGCGCAGAAACGGCTGATCTTCCTCCCGACGCACTGCGAGGGGTGGGCCCCGTCGGGTTGGGCCGACCGGGTGGCCGCGGAGGGTTGTGTGGTCGTCCGGGGGCTGTCGGATCGCGCGGAGATGGTCGCTGCGGCGCTCGCCCCCCTGGGGGATGTGCCGGCGTGCGATCCGGAGCTGGCGGCAGACTTCATGGCACTGGGGTTCTGTTATCTGCAGATCGAACTGCTGACGCGCAAGATGCGGCACTTCAGCAATCTGGACGAAGTTCATCTGCAGCGCGAGGCGGTGGCGGCGGCGGAAGGCGCGCTTGCGGGAGATGCGGAGACAGCTCGAACGCGGTTGCAGTCCTGTTTTGAAGTGCTTCGCGAGGCGAGGGAGCGTTTCTATCCGGTCGATTGTTACCTCCTCGATTTGTGCCTCCTGATCCCCCGTCTGGCCGATTCCGAGTTCAAAAAGCTGCTCCTGACACTCAACCCGGTTAGCGTGCTCGCCTCCGCGCACGATCTGGCGGAAATTGCCACCCAGGCCCCCGAAATGCATGCCGCGCTCAAAGAGGCGTGGCAGCGAGGGAGCGCCGACGTGGTGTGCGGCGATCTGTGCGAACGCCCTCTCCCCCTGTGGCCCCTGAATTCGGTGATTTGGCAACTGCAAGAGTCGCAGCGCGCGGTCGAACGGTCGTTCGGAAAACGACCTGTGGTCTGGGGACGGCGGCGCTACGGCGTCTTTCCACAGTTGCCGCAGCTCTTAAAAAATGGGGGCTTCGAAGGGGCGCTGCACACAGTACTGGATGATGGAATCTATCCCGACGCGGAGCACAGCAAGCTCCGTTGGGAAGGGACCGACGGGACTTCGATCGACTCCCTGACGCGAATTCCCTTGGCAGCGGACGCCTCCACGAGCTACCTGCGGTTTCCCGATCGGATGTCGGAGTCGATGGACAACGATCACGTGGCGGCGGTGATCTTCGCCCGCTGGCCGGAGGTGAAATGCCCGTTTCACGACGACTTGCGACGGATGATGCAGTATGCGCCGGTGCTGGGGCGCTTCGTCACACTCACCGATTTTTTCACGCACACCGATCACCCGACACGGCACGCCAAATACAACGCCAACGAGTATCTTTCCCCCTACTTGTTTCAGGCCGGCGCCCGGAAGGAACATCAGCCAATCAGCCGGTTTGCAGCACGGCTGGCACTGCGGCAGTCGCTCGATTGCGGCGTGTGGTATCGGACGCTTTCCGAGCTTCTCCGCGGGCGGGCCATCGACTGGACTGAAGCCCGACGACAGGAACGGGCGGTCGAAGAATTGCCAGAGTTTCCCGAAGCAGAGTCGGACGGCGCGGTCGGTGAATTGCCGGTGACTCCTGAACCGGAGGTTGCGGCGACGGTCGAACAGGATCTGGCCCGCTTTGCTCAAGAGGGGATTCAGGCGTTGTCCGAGCTGATCATGTCGGGAGCGGGGGACCGCCCTGGCTATTTGATCCTCAATCCCTTGGGATTTCGCCGCATCGTGACCGTGGAATTGGATCGCCAGGGGGCCGCGCCCAGACCGGATGCCGAACGTTCGTGGGCGCAATGGGACCAGACGCGCGGGTTTCTGACGGTGGATGTCCCGGGCGCGGGTTTTGCCTGGGTTCCGGCGGGGGAGGTTCCGTCGGAGGGATCGCCCGCCGGTCCAAGTCTGGCTGAGCCGGACCTGCTCCGCAACGAGTTCTTCGAGGTCCACCTCAATGAAAAGACCGGCGGGATCGCCCGGTTGAAAGCCTATGGACGGAGTCCCAACCGGCTCAGCCAGCAACTCAATTATCGTTTCGCCAGAGAGCGCACGATCACCACCCGCAACGGCGAGCAGGTGGAGGAGACGAAAACGCATTATGCCGAAATGCGATCCACCTCGCGCACTGTCACCTGCCAGGGGCCGGCACTGGGTGAAATCGTTTCAGAAGGGGAAATCATCGATCAGCAACAGGGGGATCGGCTCGCCGGGTTCCGCCAGACGCTGCGCGTGTGGCGCGGACGTCCGGTGGTGGAGATCGACATCGAGCTGGTGCTGGATCGGGTTCCCGATGGGGAACTGTGGCACAATTACTTCGCGGCGCGATTCGCCTGGCACGACGAAACCGCCTCGATCACCCGCGCCGCCATGCTGGGGGCTCAGGAGGCGATCGAAGAACGGCTGGAGACTCCCTATTACATCGAACTGGCGACGCTCGAACAGCGGACCACGATTGTCACTCCCGGACTGCCGTTTCATCGCAAAACCGGCCCGCGGATGATTGATACGATCCTCATCGCGGCCCGCGAAAGTCGCCGTCGGTTCCGGTTTGTCATCGCCTTCGACCAGAGTTTTCCCATGCAGGTGGCGCTCGACGCGCAAATCCCGGCCACGGTCGTACCCACGCGCGGCGGTCCGCCGCGGAGCGGGGCGGTCGGTTGGTTCTTTCATCTGGGGGCGCGCAACGTGCAGACGCTGGGACTGTTTCCGCTGCTCGACGAGCCTCCCGCCGAAGACCCCCAGGCCCAGGCCCCGGCGCCGCTCTGGGGAAACAGTGAGGCCGCCTGCGGATGCTCGATGCGCGTCATGGAGACCGAAGGTCGCCCGGTGCAGGCGCGGCTCCGCTGCTTCCGCACCCCGCGCCGCGCCCGGCAGCGCGATTTTCTGGGTCGGACGCTGCATCTGCTGACGATCGATGGGGACGCGGTGCTGATCGACCTGGCGGCGCATGAAATCTCCGATGTCGAGATCCGTTTTGACTGATTGGCTGGCTGGTCGCTCATGATTGTCACGATTGATGGTCCCGCCGGCGCTGGAAAAAGCACGGCCGCGAGGCAGCTTGCCGCGCGGCTCGGTTTCCAGTTTCTGGACACCGGCGCGATGTATCGGGCGGTCACCTGGTATTGCCTGCAGGAGGGACTCGATCTGGGGGACGAGCAGCAGATCGCCGAAGCAGCGCAGCGCGTGGCGCTGACGCTGGACGGGGACCGGGTGTTCGTGAACGGCCGGGAGGTGACGCACGACATCCGGAGCACGGAAGTCACGCACGAGTCGCGATTCGTCGCCGGAAACAATCTGGTCCGGGCGCATCTGGTGCGACTGCAGCAGTCGCTGGCGGCAGGGCGGAACATCGTTACCGAGGGACGCGACCAGGGAACAGTGGCGTTTCCGCAGGCGGAGTGCAAGTTCTTTTTGACGGCCGACCCTCGCCGGCGCGCGGAGCGCCGACAGCGCGACCTGGCCCGGCGGGGCGAGCAGGTGCCGCTGGAGGAAATCCTGGCTCAGCAGACCAGCCGCGACCGCCGCGACGAACTGCGGGATTACGGCGCCTTGAAGCCGGCCTCCGACGCCATCACGGTGGACACCTCGGATTTGGACCTGGAGGAGGTGCTATCGCTTCTGGAGAGGATCGTTCGGGCGAAGTTTTGAGGCGTGCGGATTCTCCCCGGCGGTTGAGTTTGGTAACGTTCCGGTGCTCCCGGTTGGTTGTTCCACTCGCGCTCCGTTTGTCCGATTTTTCGCTGTCATCCCCATGCCCCCGCTTTCCGAACCGTTGCGCCGCCCGATCCGCCTGGGAGTCCTCATCTCCGGTGGCGGGACGACG
>JBJXGA010000302.1:0-3375 GCA_046152955.1 Planctomycetales bacterium
TGTGGGCACCAAAGGCGTGGGCGAACTTGACGCCCATATGGCCGAGACCGCCCAGGCCAACCACGCCGACTTTTTTCCCCTTGCCGACTTTCCAATGTCGCAGCGGCGAGTAAGTCGTGATGCCGGCGCATAGCAGCGGTGCGGCCCCGGCCGGATCGAGGTTCGGCGGAATGCGCAGGACGAATGCTTCGTCCACCACAATGCTGTCGGAGTAGCCGCCGTAGGTCACCGGAGCCGTTCCATGCCGGTCGGGCGAGCCATAGGTCAGCACCATGCCGGGACAGAACTGCTCGAAGCCGGCCTTGCACTCCGGACAGGTCCGGTCCGAGTCAACCATGCAGCCAACGCCGACGAGATCGCCGGTCTTGAAGCGGGTCACGGCGGACCCGGTCTTCGTCACCCGCCCGACGATTTCATGGCCGGGCACGCAGGGGTAAACCGCGGCCATCACATCGTGCCACTCGTCGCGCGAGTAATGCAAATCGGAATGGCAGACGCCGCAGAAGAGGATCTCGATCTGCACGTCCCGGTCGGTCGGTTCCCGCCGGGGAATGGTCGCCTTTGCCAGCGGGGCTGTTCTGGAAGCGACGGAAAACGCTTTGGCCGGATTCATGGAATGCTCACGCGTTGTGATCTGGAAGACGCACGATACCAAATGCGTGGAGTGTGCACCCATTGGGTGATGGACTTGCAGCCACCGGGTCTCGCCTGCCTGGAGTCCACCTGTTTCAGAAACCCGTTTGCTCCCGGGGCGAAATTGCTGATTGCGGGTTGTTAACCCAACTTCCCCAACTGTCGACGTAAGTCGTTGATTGGCTTGGGCGGGCCGGCTTTTTTTTCCACTACATCGGGGTTTCGGGCAAGGAGGCGGGCAGCCGCCAGCCGAGGCGTTCGAGGAGGATCCGCTGGTGGTCCGAGGGTTGAGTGACGCAGCGCTGACGGATTTCGACTCCGTCGCGCGTCGGCAGAATGACGTCGACCACGCGGAGTTCAGCGAGTTCCTGCAGCACCCGCCGCGGTTCGTCGCCGATCTCCGCGCGCTGGCAGAGCTGGCCGAGGAACTTCCACAGCACATAGGCCAGGAAGCAGACCAGGATGTGGGCCAGGACGCGGTCCTCCTTTTGGTGCCAGACGGGCCGCAAGGACAGATCGGATTTGTGCAGCCGAAAGGCCGCTTCGGCCTCGGTCAGCTGGATGTAGGTGCGCCACAACTCCTCGTCGGTCCAGTCCTCGATGTTGGTCCGCAGCAGATAGCAGCCCTCGCTGAGTTCGGCCCACGTTTGTTTCGGGTTTCTCTGCCAGCTCAGCCGGGTCGCGCCGTCGGGCGCTGCCTCGACCCGGATGTCGAACAGCGCGGCGGCGCGCTGGTTGCGTTCCAGCAGGCGTCCGACGCGGCGCGAAATGGTCGCCACGTCCGCCGGGCGTCGCGCCAGCCCGGCGGCCATCTGCCGCAGTCCCTCTTCGATCCGCAGGGCGAACTTCTCGCGGATCGCCGTTTCCTTGGCGCGGCGATCCTGGCTGCGGCAGAGCAGGTACTTCTCGGCTCCACCATCGGGCGCGGCGCAGAGCTGCACTTCCAGATCGCCGCGGATCGCGCGCCAGGTACCCTCCGTGAGTTGCTGCGCAAAGCGCGGCAACTGGTTCTTCGGCGTGCCGACGATGTAGCGCCGGCCGCCGTCGCGGAGAAACTGGATGTTCTCTCGCGAGGCCACGCCGCGATCCATCACCCACACCCGCTGGGCCTGGCCATAGCGCCGTTCCATCGTCTCGACGATCTCCTCAAGCGTGGTCGAATCGTGGCGATTCCCGGCGAACACCTCGTAGCCCAGCGGCAACCCGCAGCGCGACACCACCAGGCCGATGCAGACCTGCCTGCAATCCCCGCGATGATCGCGCGAGTAACCACGCTGCGCCAAAGGATTGCCCCGGGCTTGTCCTTCGAAGTAGGTGCTCGTCACGTCGTACAACAACAGGTCGTATTCGATCGCGAACAGTTCGCCGAAGCGGTTCTTCAGGAACGTCTCCAGCGCCTCCTTGTGTGGCAGCAGCGCATCCAGTCCGCGATACAGGCGATTGTCGTCGACCTGGTCGATCGGCACGCCCAACAAATCCTCCAGCGCCGACTGCCGGTAAAAGTGCTCGGCGATGTGCAGTTCGCTCGATGGCTGGCAAAGTCGCGCGATCACCAGGATCAAGGCCGTGATCGACCACGGGACATGCTCCCGGCCACGCGGCATGCAGCGCTCGAGAAAAGCATCCAGGCCGAGCTGGCGGATCAACTGCAGTGCCACCCACGGACCGCCGTAGTGCCGGCAGTTCTCCACGCGGACCCGCGTCCGGTCGATCTCGACGAACCGCGGCGCAACGACCGGTTCGGGAAACAGCCGCGGTTGGCAAGCGCTCGTCGCGGGAGAGGCGGCCTGCTGCACACCCAGCCGGCCTGCTTCATCCATCAGCCCCAACCAGGCCACGGTCCGCTGGCGCGGCCCGCGCTCACTGCGATACGACTCGACCAGAGCCCAATAGGCTTCGCGCCGACCGTCGCGTTTTCGAAAGTATGGCCGCAGGAACATGCGGCCCATCGTAGCCAGCTCCAGCCCCCGCTCTTTTCACTACACGGCCCGCGCGCGAAAATAGTTCCACCGCACCAGGTCGCCGCTTCATCAATCCAGCAATTGGCGCGCGGCAACGCGCAGAAAAGTTGCAGAATCCGCGCCGCCGACGAAAGATTCTCCAACTACTGGGGAAGTTGGGCTAGCGCCCCTCGGCTGATCGGGGGAACCCCAAACTCCAGGGCTGACAAAGCACCAGGCCGAAACGGACTTTGCTGGCCAGCGAGTTCGACTTAACAGCCTCAAAATGGAACACCACGAAGGTGGCGGCAGTCGGGCCAGCCGCGCTTCGGGAAGTTGCTGACCTGCCTGCAACGCTTTTGTCATTCCCAATCGGGGGAGTAGCGAAGGCCGGACTCGAAAGCCCCCCGGAATTGCCGGGAAATGGCGGGTTGAGTCCTTCGCGCGCTGTTTTTGTATCCACCGCGCCGGCAGTTATCCCTTCGTCAGCAGCCCCCGTGCCGGCCGTCGCCGACTCGCCGGCAGCTGGCTCAGGCCACGATTCCGAGGTTCAATTGTTGACCATCGTGGCCGCATGGCCGCATCTCCCGCCCGCGGCTCGGTTGGCCATGGCCCGATTGGTTAAGGAAGCCCAGCCGGGCTGACGCTCCGTCCTTTCTGGGCTGGCGTTTACCTCTTGGCCCATGTCACTGGCCAAAGGAGGTCATCAGGCTCAACGGTTTGCAGCGATTGGACGCCGGTCCATCTGGTTGGTCGGCCAGTCGAAGTCGTGCCAGTCGAAGTCGTGCCAGTCGAAGTCGTG
>JBJXGA010000311.1:0-3185 GCA_046152955.1 Planctomycetales bacterium
CCTTGGCCCCTGCGGACCGACTCTCGACCCCTGGCGCGACCGTGGACACCGAACGCAAGCTGTTCCTGACGCTGGTCGCGGTGTTGTTGGGATTCGGCGTCCTGATGGTCCACAGCGCGAGCATCACGTCGCGTCCCAGCCAAGCGGAAGAGATCTTCCTGTCGCGGCATCTGACGTTTGCCGCCGCGGGATTGCTGGCGGCGCTGGTCGCATCCTGGATCCCGGGCGACTGGTGGCGGCGGATGGCGCCGTGGTTCTTCTGGGGCTCGGTCCTGTTGCTGGTGCTGGTCCTGATTCCGGGGATCGGCGCGCGGGTCAATGGAGCGCGGCGCTGGTTTCGCCAAGGGGCGCTTTCGTTTCAACCGGCCGAACTGTTGAAGCTGGCGCTGCCGCTGTACCTCTGCCGGTTGATTGACCTGCGGCGGACCGCGCTCGGACGCGATTGGCGCGGAACGGCGCTGGTGGCGCTGCCGATCGTGGTGGCCGTTCCGCTGATCATGCTGCAGCCGGACCTGGGAACCGCCCTGTTCGTAGGTGCCGGAGGAGCGATCGCGCTGTGGATCGGCGGATGGCCGCTCCGGAATTTTCTGATGGCCGGCGGGGCGGCTCTTCCCGCGATCGCCTTCACGGTCTGGCGCAAGCCGTATCAGATGCGGCGGATCGCCGATTTTCTCGCCACCTGGGTCGATTGGACGCAGGCTCCTTATCACCTCAAACAATCCCTGGTGACGCTGGGAGCGGGAGGGCTTTGGGGGGTGGGGCTGGGGCGCGGATTCCAAAAGCTGAGCTTTCTCCCCGAAGCCAATTCCGATTTTGTGTTCGCCGTCATCGGCGAGGAATTGGGGCTGCTCGGCGCGCTCAGCGTGATGCTCTTGTGGCTGGGGCTGTACATCGTCGGGCTGCGAATGGTCAATCGCCTCCCTGCCGACTGCTTTGCCTACGGCGCCGCGTTCACATTGCTCACACAAATCATCCTGCAGGTCGTCCTCAACGTGGCGGTGGTCACGGCGATGGTCCCTCCCAAAGGGATTCCGCATCCGTTGATCAGCTATGGCGGCAGCAATCTGGTGGTCAGCCTGGTGGCGGTGGGAATCGTCATCAGTCTGACGCGCGCCGCGCCAGCTCCCCTTGAGGAGTGACGATGTCCGAGACACAACATTCCGAGGAACACTCCCCGACGTATCTGTTCGCCGGTGGAGGGACGGGAGGACACCTGACCCCAGGGTTGGCGGTCGCCGCGCGGCTGCGCGTCGAAGTCCCCCGGTGTCGGATCGTCTTCGTCGGATCCGATCGGCCGCTCGAACAGCAGATTTTGCAGCGCCACGGAGTGGAACAGATCGCACTGGGCGCCGAATCCTCGCAGGGGGCCTTGCGGCACCCCTTGCGCTTCCTCTGGCGCAACTGGCGCGCCTATCGACAGGCCGTGCGGCTGTTGCCAGAGGTCCGGCCCGACGTGGTGATCGGGCTGGGGGGATTTGCCAGCGTCCCGCTGGTGTATGCCGCCTGCCGACGAGGTTACCGGACGCTGCTGTTGGAACAGAATACGATCCCCGGTCGAGCCAATCGACTGCTCAGCCGCTGGGCGGACCACGCCTGCCTCGCCTTTCCCGAGTCGGCCAGGTGGCTGGCGACACGTTGCCCCACCAGCGTCACCGGGAATCCGGTTCGGGAGGAGATCGCCGCGCTCGCGTTGTCGCAACGTCATCCGGCCGACCTCACCGGGAAATCGAACAGTCTGTTGATTTTGGGTGGAAGCCAGGGAGCCTCTGGTTTGAATGACGCCGTGCGACGAATGGTCCAGGGGTCACCGGAGCAATGGCGGGACGTGCGGATCGTCCATCAGACCGGCGCGGCCGACTGTCCGTCGATGCGCGAGACCTATGCCCGGTTGGGGCTGTCCGCGGTCGTCGAGCCGTTCTTTCATGAGATGGGCCCGCTCTACCAGCAAACAACCCTGGCGATTTCGCGGGCCGGAGCGACGACGCTGGCCGAACTGGCCTGCGCCGGGATTCCCGCGGTGCTGGTTCCTTACCCGCACGCCGCGCGCCGCCACCAGTTGCATAACGCCGAGCATTATTGCCGGGCGGGAGCGGCGTTGCTTGTGAACCAAAAGGATGATCCGGCACAGACCGCGCAGGAACTGGCACGGACGGTTCGGGACGTCTTGAGCAATCCCGGACGGCACAGCGCCCTGGGCCAGGCGATGCGGGGAGAGGCCCATCCTGCCGCTGCCGAGGAAGTGGTCCGCGTCTTGCAATCGCTCTCCCCGCGTCCTATCACTTGAGGAGCCAACAACGCTCCCCTGAGGAAAAACACCCTGAACCAATCCGATCTTTTGCTAATCACCGGCGCGACCGGTCTGGTGGGAAGCCACGTGGCCGAACACGCGCGACGGGCAGGACTCCGGACCCGTTCCCTGGTGCGCGCCGGAAGCGATCGGCAACTGCTCGCTGGTTGGGGGGTGGAGTCGGTCGTCGGAGAATTGACCGATCCGGAATCGCTGGCGCGGGCCTTGCGGGACGTCACGGTCGTCGTCCATTGCGCGGCGAAAGTGGGAGACTGGGGCCCTGTCGAAGAGTATCGCGCCGTCAATGTTCGCGGGCTGGAACATCTGCTGGACGCCGCTGAAGCGACCGGTTCGCTGCGGCGGTTCATTCACATCAGCTCGCTGGGGGTCTATGAAGGACGCGACCACCACGGGACGGATGAAACCGTTCCACCGAGCGCGACCGGCCTGGATGGCTATACCCTGACCAAGGTCGAGGCGGAACAGGTCGTGCAGCGCTACATCCGTGACCGGCGTCTGCCGGCGACGATCCTGCGTCCGGGATTCATCTACGGACCTCGGGATCGAACCGTCCTTCCCCGATTGTTGGAACGACTGCGGACGGGGCAGGTCAAATATTTTGGCTCCGGAGAGCAACTCCTCAACAACACCTTCGTCCTGAATCTGGTGGAGGTCATTTTCAGCGTTCTGGAGCGGCCGGAATCGATCGGACAGGTTTACAACATCACCGATGGAACGCTGATGAGCAAACGGGATTTCATTTCGACCGTAGCGACGCTGGCGAAGTATCCCATCCCCCGCGCCGCAGTGCCGCTGGGGCTGGCGTGGCTGCTGACCAGGCTCTGCGAGACGGTCTATCGACTACGTGGTAAAACCGAGGCGCCGCTCCTCTCCCAGG
>JBJXGA010000229.1:0-5121 GCA_046152955.1 Planctomycetales bacterium
ATCGAGCGAATCCGGCAGTGGCCAACCTGTACAGTTCCGCCGATCCTTCAATATTTCGTATGATCCGCCACGTGTTGCACGCGGCGGAAAAGCATCAAGTGGCGGTCTCCGTCTGCGGCCAAATGAGCTCCGACCCGATCTACACCCCGCTACTGGTGGGGATGGGGCTGAGGGAATTGAGCGTCACGCCGCAGTCGATACCGGAAGTCAAGCAGGTCGTCCGCAGTCTGACCATTCCGCAGGCACGGGAAATTGCCGCGCATGCGCAGACTCTGGATTTGGCCCGCGATGTGGAAAACTATCTCCGGGGAGAGTTGAAAAAACTCTGTCCGGATTTGGTCGTATAGCCTGCCCGTCCCGGAACCGGCGGCAGGCCAAACATGGCTGTGAAGTAGGGAAACAGGAACCGCAATTCGATCCTGAAGATCGGGGTGCGGTTGAACAAACCACCGTCGTCGGCGCCACGGCAGCGACCGGCGACATGAACATTACTGGTTCAAACTGAGTGTACAATCGGGTTGTCGATCCTGGTCACGCGCTGGACTTCCCCCAGGGAAGCCGGGGAGGGTTGTCGCCATTTGTGGGCGGCGCCGCCTGGTCGCACGTCGGGCGGCAGGCGCCGCCGGGCGGACCGCAGGGGGTGGCGGAGGAATCCGTCGCGCCGCTGACATCGCGCCGCAATCGCGCCAGGCTCTGGTCGCCTGAGCGAACGGAGCCGGATCGCCTCTGCGCCCGCGGGCCGGGGACTTCTCGCCTGTACACCATTCGTCTCTGCCGACGAAGGTTCATTCATGAAAAAAGAAATGCTGGTGAATGCCCTCCAGCCCGAGGAAAGCCGCATCGCGATTGTCGAAGACGGCGTGCTGGAAGAACTGTACATCGAACGCAATAGCCTGGAGAACTTCACCGGGAACATCTACAAAGGGCGCGTGGTCAACATCGAGCCGGCGATCCAGGCCGCGTTTGTTGATTTTGGCGTCGGGCGCAATGGGTTCCTGCACGTTAGCGACGTCGAATACCAGTATTACAAACACCTGGCCCCCGCCGGCGGCCCCCCCCGGACGATGACGAAGAAGACGAAGACCCGCGCCCGGCAGCGCGCGGTCCCCGACGCAAGTTCAACGAACGGAGCGTCCGCAATAAGCCACCGATTCAGGAGATCTTCAAGCGCGGCAGCGAAGTCCTGGTGCAGGTCATCAAAGAGGGGATCGGCACCAAAGGGCCGACCCTCTCCACCTACATCAGCATTCCCGGGCGGTATCTGGTGCTCATGCCCGGCCTGCAGCGCGTGGGGGTCAGCCGCAAAATCGTCGATGAGCAGACCCGCCGCCAGTTGCGAACTGCCTTGGAAGCGCTCAAACCCCCGCCGGGGTTGGGATTCATTATCCGCACGGCAGGGATCGAACGCTCGCAGCAGGATCTGCAGCGCGATTTGGACTACCTGTTGCGGCTGTGGAAGGTGATTGTCCGCCGCATCAAGACCACTCGTTCTCCGGTGGACATCTACCAGGAAAGCGACATGGTGATTCGCACTATTCGCGACATCTACAATTCCGAAATCGACACGATCTGGATCGATGAGCAGCAGGCGTTCGAGCGGGCGCGGGAGTTTCTGACCGTCGTCTTGCCGCGGCACGCCGAGCGGATCAAGCTCTACCAGGGGAAAGAGCCGCTGTTTCACAAATACAACATCGAGCAGGAGATCACGCGGATCCAGCAGCGGCACGTGCCGTTGCCGGGCGGGGGGTCGCTGGTCATCGATCAGACCGAATCGCTGGTGGCGATCGATGTCAACAGCGGCAATTTCCGGGCGGACAACGACGCCGAAGAGAACGCCTACCAGGTGAATCTCAAGGCGGCGACCGAAATCTGCCGCCAGATCCGCCTCCGCGATCTGGGGGGGGTGATCGTCAACGACTTCATCGACATGCGCGACGAGCGCCACCGTCGGGGGGTGGAACGCGCCTTGCGCGATGCCATCCGCCGCGACCGGGCCCGGACCAAAGTGCTGCGGATCAGCCCGTTTGGGCTGATCGAGATGACGCGGCAGCGGATCCGGCCGTCGTTGCGGCGGAGCGTCTACGAAGACTGCCCCTGCTGCCGCGGCACGGGGCTGGTCAAAACGGCCGAAAGCGTGGCGATCGAAGTGGTGCGGTTGCTATTGAATTCGGTGCATCGGGAAAACGTGTCGCGGATCACCGTGGATGTCCACGATCGGGTTGCCACCTACCTCAACAACCGCAAACGTCGCGATCTGATCCGCTTCGAGGAGGAGAACGAGGTCAGCATCCACATCAGTTCGCGGGCCGACATCAACCCCGAACACCTGCAAATCCGCTGTTTTGACGCCTCGGGGACGGAGCTCAAGAATCTCACCCCGGAACCCTCGAAATCGGGGCGATAATCGGCTAGAATGCGGGATCGACCGATCCGGCGGGGGGCTCCCGCGGGGTCGTGGCAGGGATCCCGTCCGACTGGTTGCCGGGGTACCCCAGGCTGTGTCCGCTCGTTTGTTTTTTGGAAGAGATCTCATCCGATGTTTGCGATTTTTGAAGATGGCAGTCACCAATACCGCGTGCAGCGCGGCGACCAGTTGAACGTCGATTTCCGCGAAGCCAAAGCGGGAGAATCGCTGCAATTTGATCGAGTGCTCGCGGCGGGAACGGACAGCTCCGGCCAGGTCGGCCGCCCGCTGATCGACGGTGCCACGGTGGTCGCCGAAGTGCTGGCGACTGCTTACGACCCCAAGATCGAAGTCGGCAAGTTCCGTCGCCGCAAGGGGTACATCCGTCATCGCGGACACACCCAGAAGTACACCGCAGTGAAGATCACGGCGATCAACGTCCCCGGACTGGGGGAATAGCGTTTTCTGGCATGCCGACCCACGCCGAACTCTTCTCCGAATTGCGCTGGAAGAAGTTTCCGGTGCTGAACGACGGTTTTGTCTGCCTGGTGGATTGCATGGGGGATGATTCCTCCGTCGTCCAGGCGGCCCGCGTCAGCTATGGCGAAGGAACCCGGCGCGTCTCCGACGACCGGACGTTGATTCGCTATCTGCTCCGCCATCGGCATACGACCCCGTTTGAGATGGTCGAGCTGAAATTCCTGGTCCGCGTCCCGATGGATTGCTGGAGGCAGTGGATCAGGCACCGCACGGCGTCCGTCAACGAATACAGCACGCGCTACTCCGTCGCCATCGACTCGATGCAGACGACCCCTGCCGACGAGTGGCGGACTCAGGCCGAATCCAATCGCCAGGGAAGCGGCGCCCCCCTCGCTCCAGAGGTGGGCCAACTCCTGTCCGATGACGAGCATCACTTTCAGGTCGCCGCCCGCCAGCTCTATCAAAAACGATTGGAAGCCGGCGTGGCCCGCGAGCAGGCCCGCAAAGACCTGCCGCTCTCAACCTACACCGAAGCCTATTGGAAGATCGACCTGCACAACCTGCTCCACTTCCTCGCGCTGAGGATGGACGCACACGCCCAGCAGGAAATCCGCGAGTACGCCAGGGTCATCGGCGAACAGATCGTCCAGCCGCTGTTCCCGCTGGTGTGGGACGCCTTCCACGATTACCGTCTGGGAGGGCAGTCGCTGTCGCGTCTGGAAGTGGGAGTGGTGCAGCGGCTCTGTGCCCGTCCCCGCCCTGCGGACGCGTCCGTCTGGAGCGAAGAGGACTTTCTCGCCGTCCAGGACGAGTCGTGGCGTAGCCAGTCCCGTTCCCGCGAACGGGATGAGTGCCGCTCGAAATTGCAGCACTTGGGATTGCTGGCCCGCCACGATTGACTCGTGCCGATGCGTCCTCCTGACTCGGTCATTCCTTTCCAGAGAGTTCGCTGATCTGCGGGTGATTCAGCAGAAATCGTCGCCGCTGATCGGCAAACGCCCGCAACGGGAACTCTCTCCCGCGGCCAGTCGTCGCATCGTCAGCCGTCGTGTGCTCAAACGCTTCCAGCGATTCCAGCTTGCGCGTATCGGCAGCGATTTCCTTGCCGATCAAGTCCCGAAATCCGGCGACCACCGGACCGAGCTTCTCCCAGTCCAAATCGTTCTGAGCGATCTGGCGCACGTACTTGAGATAGCGCGTCCTGAGGGCCGGAACTGCCAGAATCTTCGACCGGAGCGGCTTTTGCGGGTCGTCCAGACCGATCAGGGGATCGATCTCAACTCCGGAACCGCCGCTTCGAAGTCCGCCGACGGGCGGTGTGCCGACGGCAGGAACTGCGCCGGGGTTCGGTTCTCGTCGTTCCCGTTCACCCGGCGGCCCCCCTGCCCCGCGATCTCGGCCGGGCCGCCCAGGGCCACCCGGGCCCCCTGGTACGAAGCCAAAGCCGGGGCCCATTCCGGGACGGAACGCCTCGTTCATGTCCTGGGGAATGATGTGGAACTTTCCGTTGCCGTCCTGCGCCACGCAATAGTCGCTCGCTCGGATCCAGTATCCGTCGCCGTTGATGAGCGCTGCATCGAGCGCCAGGAACCACAGCAGGCCGTCCAGATCGATCAAAGGAGCCAGCGCCTCCTCAAGCTGTTCCGCGGGGGCCTCATTGAGCGTCTTGCACAACCCGATCAGCGCCCGCCACGACTTGTTCTTATCGGCTGACTTGATCTCATACCGTCGTCGATAGGGCTCGATCTCGTCCCCCAGATATTCCAGCCCGCCGCCGCCTCCGGGGCTTCCCCGCACCTTCCAGCGGGCGCCTTGGGAAGATTGAAAGTTTTCCTCCATAAACTCCTTGTTGAACTGCTGGGCATTGACGTACAGCCCCCAGCTCTCGCCATTCACGACCACCCGTGCAAAATTGGCTCGTGGCGCCGGGAGATGTTGCCGGGCGATGTGCGAATAGAGCACCGTGCTCATGAACGTCGCATCTTCATGGCTGTTGAGCAGGTTCAGCGTTTTGTACCCGTAGAGCCGCTGTTCTCGATCGACGAAATCGAGTGCCAGGTTCATCGATCGCTTGTACCCGGCGGAGACCATCCCATACGAAGACATCCCGCGGAAATGGACCCCTACGTTGGGATAGTGTTGGCCATCCACAATCAGCGTTGCTGGAACTTCGACGTCCGTGCCGTGGAAGTCCGACAGTTCCGCCTCCCAGTCGGCATTCTCGAACTCCAGAAAGA
>JBJXGA010000321.1:0-4355 GCA_046152955.1 Planctomycetales bacterium
CCCCCCCCCCACCCCCGGCTAAAATCTTAAACCCCTCACGGGGTACGCCGCGCCAGACGCCCAAACTGGCAATCCAATCCAGAGTGCCACGCAGAGGTAGTCACCCAGGTTGCAGCAGCCCCGCGACGAAGGGGTGTAGTTTTACAAACAGCGGTGGCGCCACCAGCCGCGCCTGTGACCCCTCCGGGGTCTAGGGAACGTCGGGATTCGAACCGGGGGTATCGCTGCGCTCAACCCCCGGCTAATAGCTTCGACCCCATTGGGGTCGCTACTCCCTCTGGACTGTCGCGTTCTTCATTAAGCGTCCTCGACTGGCGTAACGGGCTGCTCAGCGGTTCATCATCGAGCATCGACGGAATGATCAGCGGCGGAAAAGGGGTGGGAATGTCACGGACCGAGCGGGCGCGCTAACCATTTTTCGAGGCGAATTGCCCGAACGTTCCGCCAGCTCGCCACGCAACCGCCGAACCGCCGCGGGTGTACACAAATCCCTTGGCAGTCCCTCCAACGTAGCCACATTCGCCAGAAGGTGGGTGATCGGTGCTTGGCCCACGTTCTGGCGAACGTGGCTACTGCCAAGATTCGCGGGGACACCCACCGGGGCGGCGCATCTATCGCATTCTTGACTGGCCGTCCACAACCTGCGATAATGGATTTACACCGAGAACAATTGTGCAAATCATCGCGGCAACTGTTCCCCTCGACATGTCGAGTGTTTCGCTACGGCGCACACCCGTCGAGGAACTGATCGGATTCCAATGGCTCCCGTAAGTGCGGGGGGCGGGATCTCCGGTCTGTTCCTCGGCGGGTGTTTCTTTTCCGGAGGTTGGAAAGATGCCGTTTCGAAATCGTGTTCGTGAACTGCGCCACATCCCCGCGGGTGAGCTGTTGCCGCATCCTCGCAATTGGCGGATTCATCCGCCGCGCCAGCGAGCGCTCTTGAGCGCGGCGATGGAGGAGATCGGGTGTGCCGATGCACTCCTGGGGCGGGAAACCGCGGATGGCCGCGTGATGCTGATCGATGGTCACCTGCGGACCGAGCTCGCGCCGCACGAGACCCTCCCGGTGCTGATCCTGGACGTGACTGAAGACGAGGCAGACAAGCTGTTGGCGACGCTCGATCCGCTCGCCGCGATGGCGGAAACGGGGGTCGAGCGGCTGAACGAGCTGTTGGCCGGCATTCAGACCGACTCGGCGCCGTTTCAGGAACTGCTCAAGGCCGCGGCGGAAGCCGCCAGCGCCGATCGACTCTCGGCGGAGGAGTCTACGGAGTCGCCGCCATCGCCAGGGGCGCTTGCGCCGCAGTCGCTGGCGGAAGAGTACAGCATCCTCATCACGTGCCAGGACGAGCAGCAGCAGCTCGACCTGCTGGAGCGATTTTCGCAGGAGGGGTTGTCATGCCGCGCGTTCGTTGTGTGAAATCGATCGCCGTCCAACGGACTGGGCGCGTGCGACAACTGGAAGGGTTGTTCGATCTGGCCCCCGTCGAACACGCGGAGCGCGTCTGGGAAGTGGAGCTGCCACTGGAACAGCGGGAGTGGCGGATCGGCCTGATTGCCGGTCCATCGGGTTGCGGCAAGAGCACGCTGGCGCGGGAGTTGTTTCCCAAGGCATTTTGCGAAGGCTTTGATTGGCCGACCGACCGGGCAGTTGTGGATGGATTCCCCGCGACCCTGGGGATTCGGCGAGTGACGGAGCTGCTGTCGAGCGTGGGCTTTTCCAGTCCGCCGGGGTGGCTGAAGCCGTTTCGGGTGTTGTCGCATGGAGAACAGTTCCGCGTGACGATGGCCCGGGCTCTGGCCGAACCGGGAGAACTGGCGGTGATCGACGAATTCACGTCGGTGGTGGACCGCACGGTGGCGCGGATCGGCTCGGCAGCCATCGCGCGGACGTTGCGCCGCGCGCCCGACCAGGGAGGCGAACCGGGAGCAGGACCGCCGAAGCGGTTCGTCGCCGTCTCTTGCCATGAAGACATCATCGACTGGCTTCAACCCGACTGGACGTACAATCCGGCCACCGACCAATTCCAATGGAGGTCACTTCGGCCCCGCCCTCCCATTGAACTCGAGATCGTCCGTGTCCCCCGCAACGCCTGGAGGCTGTTCATGCCGCATCACTATCTGAGCGGCCATCTGCATCGGAGCGCGCAATGTTTTGTGGCGCGATTCGAGGGTCGCCCGGCGGCATTCACAGCCGTCCTTAGCCACCCCGACCCGCTGGGAGGGTATTGGCGCGAGCACCGCTCGGTCTGCCTGCCGGATTTTCAAGGGGTAGGGATCGGCCACGCGCTGAGCGAGTTCGTGGCGTCGCTGTTCGCCGCCACGGGGAAGCGCTACCTGAGCGTGACATCCCATCCCGGAATGATCCGTCATCGCCTGCGATCGCCGCTATGGGTCATGTACCGCACCCCCACACTGGGCCGCCGCAACACCGGAGGAGAACAGTCACTCAACCGAACCGCCTCCCTCACCCGGCGCACGGCCGGGTTTCGGTATGTCGGTCCCGCCAACGAAGAAGCGGCGCGGCGAATTGGAGGGATACGTTTGAAGGCGGGAGATTAATCGTTTGCGATTCACTGGTGAGAGAAACAGGGGGCTGACGCCCCCCGCTCGCCACCCCCCCACCACCCGTCACCCGTCACCCACCACCCGCCCCCATGCTCCCCACCGACTCGCTACACAACACCTTCGGCAGAATTGCGACGCCGGCTTGCTTTGCGGTGGCGGCCAGTGGCGGGCGGTGGAGGCTGGTGCGGCATTTGCATTTGATCGATCGGGCGGTGGTGGAGACGATTCAGGGGGGCGGGGCGTCGATTCTGGTCATCGAGGCGCCGCCGCGGCATGGGAAGTCGGAATTGATCAGTCGGTATTTGCCCGCCTGGTTTCTGGGGGTTAATCCGGACAAGCGAGTGATGCTGGCGGGGTATGGAGCGGGGTTCGCCGGGGGGTGGGGACGCAAGGCGCGCGAGATTTTGGAACTCCACGGGCCGAGCTGGTTCGGGGTCTCGGTTCGCCGAGACCTCCGCGCATCGGCGAACTGGGGGATTGTCGGGCGGGACGGGGGGATGACCACTTCCGGGGTCGGGGGACCGATGACGGGGCGCGGGGCGGATTTGTTGATCATTGATGATCCGGTGAAAAACGCCGCGCAGGCGCAGAGCGAGCGGCAGCGCGAGGCGCATTGGGACTGGTGGCAATCGACCGCCAGTACGCGCCTGGAACCGGGGGGGTGTTGCATCGTGATCGCCACGCGCTGGCACGAAGACGACCTGTCGGGCCGACTGATCCGGGAGGGGGCCGATGGGAGCGGGCCGCAGGTGCGACGGCTGACACTTCCCGCGCTGGCTGACAAGAGGGACGACCTGGGGCGTCCCGCGGGATATCCCCTCTGGCCTGAACGGTGGCCGCTGAAGGAGCTGGAGCGCATTCGCCGATCGCGGAGCCGGGATTGGTGGATGGCGCTGTATCAGCAGTCGCCGGGACAGGGTCATCGGAATCCGTGGGATCCGGACTATTTCGAGTCGCACATCTGGGCGACCACCTGGCCGGAGCGATTCGAAACCTCGGCCGTGGCGATCGACCCGGCGGGAGGGAAGCCCACGGGAGACGACGCGGCGGTCGTGTTTGTCGGCAAGTCGCAGGGAGCGTATTGGGTCGATTCCTTTTTGGGGAAGCTGGCGCCGGAGCGACTGGTGGCCGAGGCCTTGCAACTTTACGACCTGTGGCGCCCCCAATGGATTGGCTTCGAGTCGAACGGCTTTCAGGGGCTGCTGGGGCTGGAGTTCGATCGCCAATGTTACGAAACGGGGCGGGCCCCGCTCCCGATGATCCCGATCGTCAATCGGCGTTCCAAGCAGGACCGCATCATGGATATTGGTTCCTTTTTATTTCGCAAGCGCGTGCGGTTTCGGGACAACGACGACAACCGCCGCCTCGTCCGGCAGCTCAAAGAGTTCCCCCGCGCACGGCACGACGACGGGCCGGACGCCCTGGCGATGGCGTTGGAACTGGTCAACCGATTCGATTCGGAACTGTAACTTTTTGTTCCGGGCGGATTTGATATTGAACATTTGTATACAATATGTTACAATTTCGACTGTCGAAAGGGGGTCATCGCATGCAACTGGAACTGAACTTCACTGACGCCGACCGGAGGCTGGAATTCAACCTGGCTGTCGAGTGCCGCTATCGTGGCGGCCTCCGGTCGCGACTGGGGTGGCGCGATGGGGGTAACTGCTCAATAGCTCCACGGTCGGCGCGTACGCCGAGCGCGTCAAGATCTGGAATCGGAGTCATTCAGTTTGCGGAAACGGGGACGTGTCCACGGCCCGCAGTCGTTATCCGGTTTCCGTTGCG
>JBJXGA010000334.1:0-14964 GCA_046152955.1 Planctomycetales bacterium
CCGCCCAGGATGGCAATCGCAGCGTCAACGTCGCCGCGGTCTTCACTCGCGACGGCCATGATTGGAAGGTGGAGTTCGGCCTTGCCGCCGAGCAGGTCCAGGGGAAGCTGGACGAATGGAGCGCCGAGGGATTCGTCGTCAGCGACGTCGCGGGCTATCAGGATTCGGGATTCGTGTATGCGCTATTGGCTGAGAAATCGGAGGATGTGGTTGCCGGGAAGGCGCTGGTGGGGCTGACCGAGGCCGATCTGCTCAAGGCCTTTGAGCCGCTGCGGACCAGTCCGCTGATGTTCACGGCAGTCCACGTGGCGCAGGATGAATCGGGAGCGCTGCGGTATTCCTGGTCATTGCAGCAGCGCAAACAGAACGATGCATCGGGAGGGCAGTTCGCACTGCTCTATCTGCAACCGGTCTCCGGCCAGACGATCCAACGACTGCTCGAAGCACAACCGTTACCCTTGGGGGATCTGGCAGTCAGCCCCTTGCCCCCTCCGGAGGCCCCCCAAGTGCAGATGGACCGCCTGGCAGCCACAGCGGCCGAAACGCTGGCGAAGACCCCCGATGATCCATCCGCTCGCTTTCTGCGCGGCTATCTGAGCGAACTGCGGGGTTCGTTCGACGAGGCCCTGGCGGACTATGCGTTCGTGCTCGAAAAGCAGCCCGCCCACAAGAGCGCCATAAGTCGCCGCGCCGCGCTCCACGCCCGAGCCGGACGCGCGGAAGCGGCCCGGAGCGACCTGGAGGCGCTGGAGCGGCAGCTCCCCGAAAGTTTCGAGGCGGCGCGAACCGCAGCCCTGGTGGCGGTGTACCTGGGTGGGCATGAACCTGCCTTCGCCCTGGCCGAGCGGCGCGCCTACGACTTGCTGCGATCTGGATTCTACCCCGTCACTCTGGTGCATGCCTACGCCCAGGCGGCAGAGGCGCTGGCCGCGACGCAGCCCGAACAGTCCTTGGCCTACGCGCGCCGCGCGGTCGATTGGCTCCGCGACGAATTGCGGATCGATGCCCGGCAGATCCTTTCTGAAGAAGGGTTCGCGGCACTCCACGGTCTGCCGGAGTTTCAAAGTTACGTCGCGGCCGGGGAGCCGGACCGGGGTTATATCTCCGTCAGCTCATCCAACCCCGGCATGCAGACCCGCGCGCGGGTGGGGGCCGCGCCCAATTGGCTACAGGAGCAGGGCCGGGAATTGGCGGACGAAAACTGGCGGCCGGCCCTGATCTCTGTCGCGGCTGTGGCCGACGGGAAACAACTCGTCTCGGCGGCGGGTTGGGAACGCCCCGTCGTTAGCGATGCGGCCCGCGATGAACTCGGCCGCCGCCAGGCCCGCGCGGCGGCCGCCACGCTGCGCCTGGATGAGGCCGAACCGACCTGGCGCGTCTTGCGGCAGCAAGGGGATCCGCGCGCTCGGGAATTTCTGATCGAGGCGCTCCCGCGGTTGGGAGCGGAGGCGCGGACCCTGGCGGCGCAACTGGCCGCCGAAACTCAGAGCCCGGCGCGCCGGGCCTTGATCCTGACCCTGGGGGGCTACGCACCCGAAGCGCTGGGAGAAACCGAGCGCAACGAACTGGCGCCGGTGCTGTGGGACATCTTTCGAAACGATCCGGACTCCGGCGTACACGCCGCCGCCGACTGGCTGCTCCGCAAATGGGGCCATGCCAGCCAGGCGCATGCGATCGAGAAGGAACTGACCGGATCCGGTCCCGCAGAAGGGAAGGGCTGGTACGTCAACCGCCAGGGGCAGACGCTGGCAGTGGTCGCCGGACCGGTTGAGTTTCGCATGGGAGCGCCCGATTGGGAACCGGGAGTCTCGTACGCGGAACGGCTCCACAAGCGGCGGATCGAGCGGACCTTTGCGATCGCCATCAAGGAAGTCACCGTGGAAGAAATGCAGCGTTTCCTGACCGACCATCCGGAAATCCGCAAACCGGAAGTCCCCCCCGCGGGAGCGGGAGACGACTGGGCTCAGCGGCCGGCGACGGCGACCTGGTGGGAAGCCGCGCAGTATTGCCGCTGGCTCAGCGAGCGCGAGGGAATCCCCCCCGAGCAGATGTGCTTCCCGCCGATCGCGGAGATCAAGGAAGGGGTTCGGCTCGTCAACCCGCTGGAGAAGTTGGGTTACCGCCTGCCGAGCGAGGCCGAATGGGAATATGCCGCACGGGCTGGGGCCGAAACGGCATGCAGCTTCGGCACTCCCGGCGAACTCGCGGGACGTTACGCCTGGCACAAAGCCAATTCCGGCGATCATCTCTGGCCGGTGGGACAGTTGCTCCCCAATGGCATCGGCTTATTCGATGTCCACGGCAACGCGCTGGAGTGGTGCCACAACGTCTACATCCGGAACTATCCCGATCCGGCATCGGGAATCGCCCTCGACCTGGTGTCGGCAGGGATTGTCGGCGCCGCCAACCGCATCCAGCGCGGCGGATGGTATGGCAGCCTTCCGATCCATCTCCGCTCGGCGCTCCGGTGGGGGACGAGTCCCAGGAATCGCAACTCGGCCGACGGCTTTCGGATCGCTCGCACGATCGCCGTCATCCGCCCGGCGGAAGGGGGACAGACGACGATCGAAGAACGTGATCCTGAAGAATGAGCGCACCGCCGCGACCCGCCCGACCAGCCAGCAACCGGCTCACCCTGCGGGAACTTGAAGCCGGAGAACGACCAGGAGCCTATCGAGGACGCAATGGATTCTGTTGACAAAACGATCACGCAGGAATCGCCGACACCGGCCCGCTTCGGCCGCTACTTCGTCCGCGACCGGTTGGGAAATGGCCCGACCGGCGCGGTGTTCCAGGGGTGGGACGATGAATTGCGCCGGGATGTCGCGTTGAAAGTGCCACACCCGCGCTGGCTCGACACGCCGGAGCGCGTCGCGGCGTATATTTCCCAGTCGCGCCGGATCGCCGCGCTCGACGTGCCGGGTTTCATTCCGCTGTACGACGCGGGCCAAACGGAGGAGGGGCGTTGCTACCTGGTGATGAAGCTGGCGCCGCACGGTTCGCTGGCCGACCTGGCGAATCGAGGAAGGCTCTCGCCATCTCAAGTCGTGCGCTTGATCGCCCAGACCGCCCGCGCGCTGCACGAGGCCCACCGCCAGGGGCTGGTGCATCGAAATCTCAAGCCCTCGAACATTCTGTTGGACGACAACGAGCATCCCTGCCTCACGGATTTCGGTTTGCCGCAGATCGAATCGCAGCTCGACGACGACTCCCCGGTGCAGGCCGCCATCTGGCTCAGCCCCGAACAGCTCCGAGGCGAAGCGCATCGCATCGATGCCCGCGCCGACCTGTACAGCCTGGGGCTGGTGTTGTACGCGCTTCTGGCGGGCCAGTCTCCGTTCCAGAACGCCACCGCCAGCACGCGCGTCGCCCAGGCGATGCTGGTCGATCCGCCGCCGCTCGATGAAATTGTCCCCGGCCTTCCCCCGGAACTGATCCGCGTCTGCCACAAACTGCTGTCGCGCCGGGTGGCGGACCGCCATTCGACGGCGCTCGATTTGGCCGAGGATCTTCAGGCCTGCCTCCCACTCCTCTCGGCCTCGGTCGATGGCCCGTCGACGACCGCCGCGACCGGCACTTCCTCGGGTGCCTCGACCGCCGCCCCCGATTCGGCGCATCCCATCGCGTCGATCGCAGAGAGCGCCCAGCGCGGCGCGCATGTCGTCCCCAAAGGGCTCCGATCGTTCGATCGCGAAGACGCGGACTTCTTTCTGGAACTCGTTCCAGGGCCGCGTGGACGCGATGGCTTGCCGGAGATTTTGCGATTGTGGAAAGCCCGGATCGAAGAGGTGGACCCCGAACGGACCTTTCCGGTGGGGCTGCTGTACGGTCCCAGCGGTTGCGGCAAGTCATCACTGGTCAAAGCGGGGCTGTTGCCGCGGCTCGATCCGCGGATCCAGCGCGTCTATCTCGAAGCCACCCCCGACCAGACCGAAACGCGCCTGCTGGCGGCGCTCCGTCGGCGCTGCCCCTGGGTGGCCCCCGACCTCCCTTTGACCGAGACGCTGGCGGAGATTCGCCGCGGCCGGGGCTTTCCCCCGGAGGGAAAACTCGTGCTCTTTCTCGACCAGTTCGAGCAATGGCTGTACGCCAATCGCGACGTGGAGCGTCCCGAACTGGCCCGTGCGCTGCGGCAGTGCGATGGGCAGCGGCTGCAATGCGTGTTGATGGTCCGCGACGATTTCTGGATGGCAGTCACGCGGTTCATGCAGGAGCTGGAAGTGCGACTGGTGGAGGGAGTCAACAGCGCCGCCGTTGACTTGTTCAATATCCAACATGCCCGCAAGGTTCTGATCCTGTTTGGCCGCGCGTATGGCGCGCTTCCCGAGAGCGAGAGTCGCTTCAGTGCCGCGGAGAACGACTTTCTCCGCGAGGCAGTCGAGGGGCTGGCGACGGATGGGAAAGTTGTGTCGGTGCAACTGGCGCTGTTCGCCGACATGATCAAGGAAAAACCGTGGGTTCCCGCAACCCTCCGTGAAATGGGAGGGACGACCGGAATCGGCGTGGCGTTCCTCGAAGAGACGTTCAGTGGAGCGCATGCCCCCCCCGCGCACAGGCGTCATCAGCGTGCGGCGCGCGGCGTCCTCAAGGAACTTCTCCCGGACCGGGGAACCAACATCAAAGGGCGGATGCATGCCCGCGAGCAATTGCTGGCCGCGTCGGGTTATGGTGCGCAGCCTGCGGAGTTTGATGAGCTCGTCACGCTGCTCGACCAGGAGCTGCGTCTGATCACTCCCGCGGACCCGGAGGGGTTGGGAGACGATCGAGAGGTGGAGAATCTGCCAGGAGGCGGCGTGGCGCCTGAAGGGGAAACGGAGGGGGCCGATTCCTCCGCGACAGGGGCCGCCGGTCCGGAGGGAGGGGGGCCGCACGGGCACAACACCTATTATCAATTGACACACGACTTTCTGGTGTTGTCGATTCGCCGCTGGCTGGTGCGGAAGCAACAGGAGACTCCCCGAGGCCGCGCTGAGCTGCTGCTGGCGGAAAAGGCGGACGACTGGACCGCGCGCCCGGAGCGCAAGTTTCTTCCCTCGGGATGGCAATGGGCCAAAATTCGCACGCTGACCAGTCGGGCCGACTGGAACGCGGGGGAACGTCGGATGATGCGCACGGCGGCGCGGTATCACGGCGTGCGGGCCGCGATCGTGGCCATTTTGCTGTCCCTCATCGGATGGGGGGGAGTCGAAGGGGTGCAATACGTTCGCGCGCAGGCGCTCCGCGATCGACTGCTGTTCGCCGCCACCGGCGAGACACCGCAGATCATCTCTGGAATTTCCTCCGGCAATCGCTGGGTGCGGCCGCTGCTGGAACGGGTGATTGAGTCGAGCCCGGCGCAGTCGCGCGAGACGCTCCACGCCCGCCTGGGACTGCTGCCGACCGATCCTGCACAGCTCGAACCGCTGTTCGAACGCGCGCTTGAATCGGACGATGCCACAGTCGCCGTGTTGATCCCGGCGCTGCAAAATCATCGGGGGGAGTTGGTCGATCGACTGTGGCAGCGGATGGCGGACGAACGGACTTCGTCCGAGCAGGCGCTCCGCGCGGCCTTGTTCTTGGCGGCCTACGATCCCCCCCGAGACAGCGCGTCCACTGCGCGCTGGGAACCTCACGCAGCGGGCCTCGCGGGAAAATTGCATGCCGCGACCATGGCCGATCCGGCACGCTACAACGCTCTGGTGGCGCCGCTGGAGCCTGTGGCCCCTCTCTTGATCGATCCACTCCGCGTGCGATCGCGCGCGCCCGATTCCAGCGAGTCTGATCGCGCGATTGCCGGCAACATCCTGTTGGAACTGGCGGCGTCGCGCGCCGACGTTTTGGCTGAGCTTCTCCGGGACGGCGGGGATGCGGCGCGGCAAAAGGCGATCATCGACAAGCTGGAGCCCCTCAAAGAGCAGGCGCTGCCACGGCTGGAACCCGAACTGGCTCTCAACCCGTCCGATCTCTCCTCCGAATGGACCGACGCGCCAATCGACTCCCAAAGACCCGTCGAGCCGGGGGCGACTGCCAGGTTGCAGGCTGCTGCCGGGCTTCTGGCCCAGCGCTTTGCCTTTTGCCAATCGCTCCCACTCGAGAACCTGGCTGCCGTTGCCGCCGCGCTCGAGGCGGCTGGCTATCGGCCAGTCCGCGTCCGTCCCTACCGACAAGACGACCAACTGCTGGTGGCGGCGGCCTGGACGCGCGATGGACGCACCGGACGGTTCGAACTCGGACTCACCGAGGAATCGCTGCGGCAGCAACTCGCGGGTGACGCCGTCGCGAAAGAGTTGCTGCTGGATCTGGCGTCGTATTCCACGGGTGGGGACGAGTACCTCCACGTGGCCCTCTGGTCGGAGCGCCGCGAAGGGGACGCCGAGGTGCGGACATATGTCGGTCCCTGGGGCGCCGGCTGGAATGATTTCCGGAACAAACAGCAGACCGAAGGATTCAGCGTCGTATCGATCGACTTGCTCCCCCTCTCCGCGGCCGCCTCGTACGTCACCACGGCCGTGTTCTGGAAAGGGAGCCAGACCTCCGTTCGCGAGTTGTACACGGGGGTCGGCTACGACTCCGAGTTGGCCGGAGACCTGGCGGGACAATTGCAGATCAGTGTGGAATTGACCACAAACCCTTCCGCCACGGCCGCGGAAGCGCTCCGCGCCAATCGCCTGGCGGAGGTTGCCGCGCAAGGTTCCCTGATCGCCCAGGATGCGAATCGTTTGGACGCCGTGTACTGGCGCGCCTGGCAACTGATGCAATTGGAGCGCGATGCGGACGCCATCCGCGACTTCACCCGTTTCATCGACTCGGGGGGAAAAGCCCACCCGGAACGCTGGCGATTCGACAACAGCCACACGCTGCGCGCAATGGCCGCGGCCCGGATGGGGGATCGCGAGTTGGCCGAGAAATACCTGCAGGAAGCGGCCAGCGCCATTCCCCAGGACGACTATCAGCAACGGCTGCAGCGCACGTTTGTGGAGTGTGCCTGGGGTTCGGTGCAGGCCGTGCTGGACAAATTTGAAGAATCGTCTGCGGAGCTGATCCGCTCCGGCCAGGGCTGGCCGTTGCGCGACCTGGGGCTGTGTTACGCCTGGGGGGCGCAGCAGATCGCGGCAACCGATCCCCAGATGGCACAGCGTTACCGCGATCGGGCGATTGAGTTGGTGAGCAAGTCGATCGCCGCCGGAGACTATTCCAATTGGATCTACGACGATGTCCGCTGCCTGTCGATCCAGACCGACCCGCGTTTCAAGAAACTGCGTTTCGACGCCGAATTGTCGCTGTGGACGCCGGTGCGCCTCGCCCGCCAGGGGCTGGCCGAGCCGGCGCGGGCCGAACTGACCCAGGCTCTCAAGACCTCAACCGACGCCAACGAACGGCTCCGCCTGGAATCGGCGACCCTCGCGACGCTTGGGGAAGACGAAATGGGGGCGCGCAAACTCGAGGAACTCCTGGTCCAAAATCCTCTGGACGACGGCATCAGATACTGGGGAGTGGCCGGGGCATACGCGATCATGGCGCACATCGTAGCCGAGCGGCGCCCCGATCGCTCACGCGCCTACTCCGACAAGGCGGTCGAGCTGATGCTGGAACGCCTCCCGCGGATCAACGGCGGAAGCCTGCCGGCCTATCGCCGGGAGCTGCTGGCCCACTCCTGGATCTTCGTCCCCATTGCGGACCGCCCGGAGTTCCAGCAGGCGATTGGGGCGCTCGATCGGGGATATTCGTTCGTTACGCGGCGCGACCCCGATCTGGAATCGCGCGCTCTGCACGGAGACGATCCCGACCGCCACCTCGAACGCGCGCGCGCATTGGCGGACCAGGGCTGGCGGCTGGTGTCGCTCGACGTCTGTCCCATCCCCGGACTGACCAAACCAGGCGTTGCATCGGTGTGGCACCGACCGAAAATCTCGGAGCGGCAACGCGAACAACTCGCCTCCCGCCGGGCGGCGGCGGCCGTGGCGCTCGTTCGTTTGGGGCGTCCCGATCCGGTCTGGCCGCTGCTCCAGCAGAATCCCGACCCTCGAACCCGCACCGCCGTCGGTCAGCGCCTGGTGCCGACGGGGGCCGATCCGGCCGCGCTCGCCAAGCGGATCGATCTGGAGCCGGATGCCGGGATTCGCCGGGCGCTCGTCGTCGCGCTCGGCGAAGCCGACGTGGCACTGCTGCCGAACGCCGAGCGGGAGGCGCTCGCCGAGCGACTCGAACGCCTGTTCCGGGCGGATGCCGACTCCGGCGTGCATTCGGCGGCGGAATGGACACTGCGGAAATGGGGACACTCGCCGCTACTCGCGGCGGCGCAACGCGCACTTTCGAGCGACGCCGCGCGGGACGGGCAGTCGTGGAAGATCTCGCCACGCGGGCATACGCTGGCGCGCGTTTCCGGACCGGTCGAAGCGGTCCTGGGATCGTCACCGATCGAAGCGGCACGCGAACCGGACGAGCAACGGCATCGGCGCCGCATTCCGCGGGAGTTCTGGATCGCGACGAAAGAAGTCACGGTTCGCCAGTTCCAGGAGTTTCTCGCGGCCCACCCGGAGGTGACGCACCAGCTCAATCAGGGAGTCAGCCCGCAGCCGGATTGCCCGGCGAACATGATGCATTGGCATCTTGCGGCGCAATACTGCCGCTGGTTGAGCGAACAGGAGGGGGTGCCGGAAGAAGAGATGGTTTACCCGCCGGTGGCTCAGATCGGTCCCGGAATGCGGATGCGGCCGTATGCTCTGGGGCGCTCGGGATACCGGCTCCCGACGGAAGCGGAGTGGGAGTTTGCCTGCCGCGCCGGGACGACGACCTCGCGATATTTCGGAGAGTCGGAGGAACTGCTTGCGCGGTACGGCTGGCTCAAATCGAACGCGCAGGAGCGTGCATGGCCGGTGGGACTGCTGCGCCCCAACGATCTGGGTCTGTTCGACCTGTACGGGAACCTGCAGGAATTGTGCCTGGCGTACCTCACCTACCCGAAGGTGAACGACAAGGAGGTGGGAGACGATCGCAGCAACTCGCTGGTGGTTCCCACACACGTCGCTCTCCGCGGAGGCTCGTATGCCCATGAAGCGGCACTCGCCCGTTCTGCGGATCGTTATGACTACGGAGACAAGCTGAACACACCCCAGTCCCACGTGGGATTCCGGATCGCCCGCACCTCGCCAACAGCCGACGTCGCACAGGCCCGCGCGCTCTGGCAGAAGTCCATCGCGTCTCGGAGCCAGGGAGACCTTCCGCAGTCCGCGGCGCACGCCGCCGAGGCGGTGGCCCTGTTCGACCGATCGCTCGCCGCGTATCCCGACAATATTGATGCCGCCTGGGAGCTGTCGGAACTGCTGCTGGACGACGCGGCCGGCTGGATCGTCCTCGCGCCCGAGAACCCGAAAGCACAGTCCAGTGCGACCTTGTCCGTTGCCAAGGATGGCGCCGTCTCGGTGGAGGGGAGCCGACCGGAAACCGACAGCTACACCCTGGAAGTCGAATTCGCCGGAGAGGACGTTCGCGGACTGCGGCTGGAGGCGCTGCCGGACCTCAAGCTCCCTAAACAGGGACCGGGGCGTTTCGACGAGGGAACATTCAGCCTCGCCCCGCCAACGGTCGAGCCGGTGAGCGGCGGAGAGCCGCTGGCACTGCGCAAGTCGTTTGCGTCGGTCAAGTGGACGGTCGGCAGTGCGGGGCGTGGCGAATTCCGCTCGGCCCCCGATGCGGGCCGGCTTCACGTCGCGGTCTGGGAGTTCGCAGAGCCTCTCCCGCGGAACGGTGCCACACGGTTTAAGATTCTCCTGCCGCAGGTGGAAGCGAAACAGACGCTGGGGCGTTTTCGCCTCTCGGTCACGCGTCGTGAGGATGCTGGCGATGCGGAAAAACTGCGGTATCATCTGGCGCAATCGAGTCTCAACGGTTGGGCGAGGCTGGCCTGCGTCCAGGCGCTCCTGGACCAGCCAGAAGCGGCCCGCGCTTCGCTCGCCAGGGCCGGCAAAAACCCGCAGGGGAACGAGCCGCGCGACCTGTTTCTCTTGTCCGTGATGGCGCGTCGTCTGGGGGAGAGCGAATCAGCGCGCACCTGGCTCGATCGGGGATTGGCCCGGTGGAATCAGAAGTCCGCCGACCGGGCGCTTCTGGGGCTGGCCGCCGACGCCATGCAGCTTCTCACCGACGCGGATCCTAAGAACTTCGCGCTCCTCACGCAGCGGATGGAACTGCTGATGGAATTGGACGTTCCCGCTGCCCTGGCGCTGTTCGAGGAGCGTCTGGAACAGAGCGGTGGAGATCCGGCGCCGCTCGTCGTGCGGGGCAAATTGTTTGCCGAAGTCGGAGAGACCGCCAAATCCGAAGAGGACTTCCGCCGCGCCGCGGAACTTGGCCAGGGGGATCTCAACCCCTTCCTTGCCACCGGTTGGTGGGTCATTGGCAACACTTCCGGAGCCCCCCAGTCGCTCGAGGCGGTGGAACGCGATCCCGATCCCGCGCGGCCCCCTGGGGTTGCGGAGGGAGCTGCGGCGCTCCGCTGGGAGAGGCTCCCCACGGAACCGCTGGGACGCGTCGTCATGCGCGCTCCCTATCAAAGGGACAAGGCCGTCGTCTATTTGCTGAATTACCTGTACGCGACTGAGCCACGGACGACCGGCATTCTCCTGGGCGCCGACGACCAGGCCCGTGTCTGGCTCAATGGGACGCTGGTCCACGACCTCCTGTCGTACAAGGACGATCCGACCGGTCTGGACCGTTTTGCCGTGGTTCTCAAACCGGGTCGGAATACGCTGCTCGTCAAATTGACCAACGGCGGCGGCCCGATGGGCCTGCAACTGCGCGTGGCGGACCATCCATTTGATCAGGGAATTGATTTCGCCCAACTCGGCCTTTGGGAAGAGGCCGCCCCCCTGCTGCGGCGCGCCACGGACGGGTTCGTCGCCGGGACGCTGTCGGATGGGACCGAGTCGCTGCTGGCCCGCGTGTTTCGTGCCGCCGGAGATATGAGCGGATGGGAAGGAGTCCGGCGGCGACTCGTGCAGCGCTACGAGGGGAACAAGACCGCGGAGGTGGCTGAAACGCTGGCGTTCGTGGCCGGACTGGGCCACTCCGCCGACGTTCCGCGTGAGCGACTGATCGAATGGGCCGATCGTGCCGCGACGCGCACCGGGCGTCAGGAGTGGCAGTTCTTCTATGATGCGCTCGCCCTGTACCGCGCCGCGGAATACCGCCGCACGCTGGCCATCCTGACAGCGCATCCGGCGCTGGACGGAGAACCCAAAGCGTGGGCGCTGCGAGCGCTCGCGGAATTTCAACTGGGCAACTCGGATCAGGCGCGGGCGTCGCTCGACCGCGCGGTCCAGATGTATTCCGAGCAAGCCAAAAACTCGCTTACCGGAGAGGAGTTTCGGATCGCGGCTTCCTTCTGGTGGGAATTCGCCGAGACCCAGATACTCGTCCGCGAGGCGCGACAGGTCATCGCGGGGCTTTCCCCGGAGAGCGATGAGCACAAAGCCCCCTTGACGCTCGCGGCGCGGCGTCTGCTGGATCGGCGCGATCCCCTGACGCGCGATTATGACGACGCGATCCGCGCTCAGCCGAAGCAAGCGTGGGTCTGGAAAGAGCGCGCCTTGCGGTATGTGCAGTTGAACCAGCCGGCCAGAGCCGCCGCGGATTTCCTCAAGGTCCGGACCCTCGCGCCCAATGACGAAACGGCCAGCCGCGAATTGGAGCGATTGATGACCGGCCTGGGCGATCCGACCGAAGTGCTCAATGAGGTGGTTGTGGCCGGAGGAAGCCGCCCGGATCAGCCGAAATTTTGGCGGGAGCGCGCGCGGCTGTGGAACGGCCTGGGGCGAATCGATCAGGCCGCCGACGACATTTTACACGTGCTGGACCTGCTCCCTGCGGCGACCGACTGGGGGACATCCAGTTGGGCTTCTCCCCGCGCCGAGGCGCTGCGGGAGGCGCTCGTTTGGCCCGGACTGGGCGCTCGGTTACTGTCTTTGCGTCCGGACGATTCACAGATCCAGGTCATCGCCGCCCGTCTGGCCGCGGGGCGCGGCAATTGGCACGAGGCGGACCGCCTGCTCGCCCCCGTCGCCGAGTCCTGGTTGCCCCGCGAGGGCTGGATCGACTCTCCCATGTTGCTGCTGCTCCTGGGGCGCGAGGCGGACTACCAGTCGGCCCTCCAGCAGGCGGCCGAGCAGTTGGCCCAGACTGACAATCCGGACATCCTGTACGATCTGGCGCGCGCCGCCGCCATTGCTCCCGCTCCCGCCATCGATCCGGCGCAGATTGTGGAATGGGCGCGCCGCTGCCAGCTTGAAACTCCAGAACCGTGGCGGATCCATGTTTTGGGGTTGAGTCTGCTCCGAACCGGAGAGTTCGCCGAGGCGATCTCCCGTTTTGAGTCTTCGCTCAAAGCGACTACATGGGGTGTGGCCGATCAGGTGCAGAATGAGTTCGCCCTGGCCATCGCCTTCGCCCGCCAGCAGAAGTTTGCCGACGCCCAGCGCTGGCTGGACCTGGGAGTGTCGCATCTCCCCGCCGACGGGAGCACGCTCTGGCCGACGAGTTGGCTGGCGATCCAACTGCTCCGCCGCGAGGCCCAGGTGTTGGTCCTGGGACACGAGGTGCAGCGGCTGTCCGACGAACTCGCGAAAGACGCGGCCGATCGCGGCGCGCTGCTCAAGCTGCGGACCCAGGTATTGGCCAAGCTCCACCGTTGGCAGGAGGCGGCCGACGATTGCCGCCGGCTGTTCGACCTCAATCCCCAGGACGACGCCGTTTGCCGCCAGGAAGCGGCCATGCACATCCAGGAATCGCGCTGGGCCGCCGCCGCCGCCGCGCTCAAGCGGTCGCAGCAACTCAATCCGGAACACAGCGACTACCTCACGGCGATGTCGTGGCTGGCGGTGCTCTCCTGGGGAGACGACGTGGAAGAACACCGCCGCGCCACCCGCGAACTGCTCTCTCGCCTCGCAGAGTCCAACAACCCGGTCGCGCTGGAACGGGTGGGAAAAGGGATGCTGCTGCTTCCCCCCGCTCCCGACGATCTCCCCCAGATCGTCGCCCTGGCGGACCGCGCCCTGTCGATTGATCCCAATCACTGGGTGGTCCCCTACGCCATGCTCACGCGGTCGATGGCCGCCTATCGTCAACAGCAATACCAAGAGGCGCTCGATTGGGCCCGGAAGTGCCTCGCGGACGATCAGAAGAGCCCCGCTTGGTTCCGAACCGCACTGGCCCACCTGGTCTCCGCCATGTCCTGGCAGCATTTGGGCAACACGGAGGAAGCGCAAAAGTCGCTGGAGCGCGCCTTGCCTCTGGTCGAACCGAGAATCGACCAGTGGAAATCGTCGGGCGAACTGGACAGCAACGGTTGGGTTGATGTGGTCATCGTCCAGCGCCTGCTCCGCGAAACCCGCGAAACGCTGGCTGAGCCGCGCACTGAGCCGCGCACGAAGTAAGCGACATTCCTGCCATTCCCGCCCATTCGACACACCAAGCCATCGGAATCCATACAGCCCGATTGGCATTCGAGGTCAACGGGGACGGGGACGGAACGACAAATTGGCGCATCAAGTCAAGGGTGTTGAAATGATTCAAAGCGCTTACTTCGTGCGCGGCTCTGGGTTGTGCGTGGCGCGTCCGTGCATGGCACTCTCGTGCGGGGCGCTGGGACGGCGCGGGTCATAAACAGCCATCGGTGTGCCCTGTTCACCCAGGGTGTAGGCGACGGCTGCCGCGACCGACGCCTCGTCAAACAAGTAGCGCGTGCTGCCGTGCCGGGTCCAGCGCTTCTCGCTGGCGTCCGTCCCCAAGCGGTTGAGTTCACGGGACGCGCGCGCCTTGAGGTCGCTCATCAGCCGCCCGGGTTCGCGTTCGGCGGAAATGACGACATGCACGTGGTTGGATCGCACATGCAATGCCAGCAGCATCCAGTTCTTCTCCTGACAAAGTCGGACGATCGCATCGCGGACAATTCCCCTCGCAGTCTCCCCGAGGATGTAAGGCGGGTCGGTCATCCGTAGAGCGGCGCGTTCCTCGCGGGTTTTGTCCGGTGCGATGAAAGGCGTGCCGAAGACATTGTGATCCCGATCAACCGACCCATTCCCTTTGGCGGTCCCGTGGAGCCATGTTCCATACGTTGAAAACGTAAGAAAGTACGCCGCGGCCATCAGGAAGTCTCCGAAAAAAGCACCACCCACAAATGTCCACGAACGACCCGAATGAGCACGAAGTAAGCGCCTCTCCTCTCCATTCGACGCACAAAGTCAACGTTCGACGGAACCGTCCTTTCGTGTTGGTCGCGTACTCAATCGATTGGCGCTTACTTCGTGCGCGGTTCCTCGTGTTTTGCGCTTACTTCGTGCGCGGCTCATATTTGGTTATGGTGGCGGATACCCTTTTCGTTCGTCGCGCGGGCGGGGGGTGTGAGCCGGGGGGGTGATTCCGGCGGCGCGGAGGACGTCGTGCAAGGCTTCCAGCGTCTCGACCGACGGTTTGAAATTCCCGGGGCGAAAACCTTCCGCAATCAGGATGGGAGTCCAGCCGTATTTGTTCTTTCGATTCCACAGGTCGATCCGCGCCTCGTGTTGCGCGAGGAACTTGACCATTTCGGGAAGACTCTTGTACGCCGCGCCGTGCATTGCCGTTTCACCGTTCTGATCGACGGTGTTGATATCGCTCCCCAAAGTCAGCAAGTACTCGACCGCGGCCAGCGCTTCGGATTCGGTTCCCGCTTCTTCCGTCGGAGCCAGAGTACCGATTCCGGCGGCGGCCATCAGTGGCGTACACCCTTCGGCATTGGGGAGCAGGGGATCGGCCCCCAGTTCCACCAACAGCCGCAAGTAGGGAAGGTCGGCCGTCTTGGCGGCCAATAGAAATGGTGTCGCCCCCTTCATCCCCAGGCGGCCTCCACCAGCCGGGCCTTTGGCAAGTTGTGCATTCACCAAGGCCCCCCGCTGCACGAGCTTCCGGACCAGTTCGAGACTGGTCAGCTTTCCTGAGCCGGTCGGAGGG
>JBJXGA010000340.1:0-13924 GCA_046152955.1 Planctomycetales bacterium
ACCCGGCCGACCGTCACTTGCCGCTCCTGCATCGCTTCCAGAAGGGCGGCCTGAGTCTTGGGGGGGGTGCGGTTGATTTCGTCCGCCAGGATCACGTTGTAGAACAGCGGCCCTTCGATGAATCGGAATTCACGGCGACCGGTTGTTCGATTCTCCTCCAGCACCTCCGTGCCGGTGATGTCCGCCGGCATCAGGTCGGGAGTGAACTGCACGCGGCTGAAGGTCATCGACAGGCACCGCGCCAGCGTGCTGATCATCAGTGTTTTGGCCAGCCCCGGCACCCCTTCCAGGATGCAATGCCCGCGGCTGAACAGGGCGATCAACAACTGCTCGATGACTTCGTCCTGGCCGACGATGACCTGCGCCATCTGCGTTTTGATCGACGAATAGGCCTGCTGCAATTTTTGAATCGACTGCAGGCTGTCTGCCGCGAGGGGCGTGTCTGACATGATCGGGATCCAATCCTCCTGTGGGACAAACCCACCAGCAAAGGCGGGCAGACCCCCTCGACTGGGGCGCGCCGGCCGTCCTGTGACTCGAATCGCGTTACAAAATCCGCAGTTTGCGCATTTTGCCTGATCGTCCCATCAAAGCGGAGAATGGAGTCAGGCGTTTGGTGGCCGCACCTGGGCGATGCGACCGGCCTCCGCCAAGTTATCTTACTCATCATGGGGAGGGGCAACAAGTTCCGCTGCGAGGAACTGGCTCTGCCCCCCGGCGCGGTTCGACCGTCACCCGGAGAATTCGCACTTCTGGTGCGAGGTCGAGGCTGGAAATTGTACCGATTGTGCCGATCGTCGAGAGAGAATTGAGCCTGAGAACTCGTCACGGTCGATGGAATCCACAGGATCCGTGCGACGCAATCGACGGGATAAACCCGTCTATCAGCGATTTGCCACGAATCCTATAATCTTTCTCCCGACTCGGTTTGTCCAGTCTGTCGCCAACGACGACCTGCGGCCGGGGTGGGGCGCTCTCACATTTTTCGAGGGATTGGTCATGGACGGATTCGGAAAGACAATCCGATGGGCGGGCGTCGCCGCGCTGCTGCTGGCCGGTTGCGTCACACCCCAAAACACGCGGATGCCGACGCTGGCGTACGGCGATCCGAAGACGGAACGGCAATCGTACAGTTACCATGATCCGCTTCCTGAAACGATGAATGGTCCGGGAGTGGAGCGTCCCCGCGGGGCCGAACGGCAACGTCCCGAACCGCGCCGCGCCATCGAGCAGTCGATCCGGCCCATGTCGGGTGAAATCGGCGCTTCGGCGGAGCGCTATCCCGACAGCGTGCGCCCGTAGCCCTTACGCCGGTGAGTGGCGTTGTGTCGGAGCGTCCTGGCGCAGCGCATCAATCACCCGGCGACGGGATTTTCGTCCTCTTCTCCCTCGTCCGGCGCAAACAGCGCCGGAATCGTCTCGGACGGCGGGAGGATGTCGATTTCCTCTGTCCCCGTCAGTTCGTACAGGTAGTAAGCGATCAACGGACGATTGGCCGTTTCGGGGAAGCTGTGGAGCGCGGCCCGAAACGACTCTTCCGCCTGCGCGAGCTGCCCCTCTTCAAGGTACAAGAGCGCCAGGTCCATCTGCCGTCCCGACACGACCTCCGGCAACATGTACATCGCGTTGTAGGTGGATTGCGTGGCCCCCAGCGGCCAGACGCTTCGCGAACTGCGCGGCGGCAGCGTGGCCAGGATCATTTTGACGCCGTTCATCGAAGTCTCCTCGGCGTCTGTCTTCCACAAGTCCGCTGCTCGAATGAAGCCCCCTTTGGGAAGATTGGCCAGAGCCACGATGTTGGCCCAGTCGTTGATCCCCTCGCGGCGCGCCGGTTCTGCGAAGCGCTCCGCGGCATTCCAGGCCTCCTCCGCGCGACCGCATTCCATCAAGAGAGTGATTCGCAGTTTTTCGGCATCGAGGCTGCCGCTCATGCGGGCCTGCTCTTTGTCCAACTCTTGCAGCGCCCGTAACAGGCATCCCTGACCGACCGCCATTTCCACCCGCTGCTGAATTCCCGCATCCCCCTCGGGAGCGGTGGCCAATTCATTGTCGAACAATTCCAGGGAATTCTTCAAGGTGGTCACGCGGTCAGTGACGCGTTCCAGTTCCCCGGCGTTCTCGGACCCCAATTCGGCAGCCATCAGCGTTTCCAGCGCCTCCAGATGCCGGATTGCCAGATCCAAGCGGCGCGCGTTCTGATACATCGCCGACAACGCATTATGAATCGTTCGCTCCGTCTGCGGATCGGGATCCGCCACCAGCGCCTGGTTATAGGCGGCGACCGACTGCAAATAGCGCGTTCCGGAATAGGGAGAGCGCGAGTTGTTGCGCGCATCGCGGGCGTCGAGCAGCGCCAGCAATTGGTAGGCCTGTCCCAGCGCCAGGTAGCCGGCCGGCGAATCGGGATTGTCGTCCAGCCCCGCCTGCGCCTTGCGGACCGCCAGCAGGCAGATGGCCCCCAGCGACCGTTCGTAAGTGCGGGGGAAGCCCTCCATCGAAGCCAGACGCACCAGGTGCAGCGCTTCCTGAATCGGACCTGGGATCTCCCGTTTTCTCGACCAGAAATACTTCTGGTACACCGAGGGAGCTCGGACCCATTCTTCCCGCGATCGGAGCAATTCCTTGGCCCGTTCCCGGTACGCCTGTTTCCGGAAATCGAGCTGGTGTTCCGCCAAATACTCTTTCAATTCCGGATCGCGGAGGTCTTTGCGATACAGCACCGCAGCCGCTGACCCCAGGCTGGTCCATTGCCAGGTTCGTTCGTCCTGCAACAGCGCCACCAGCGCCTCGTAGTCGGGACCGGCCGGCGATTCCGCCAGCAGCCGCGAGACGATGTGCGTGATCTTGTATTCGTCAAACGTTGACTTCCAGAGCGAAGTGCGGCTGCCGCTGCGCGAACCGCTGGCGCTGCGGTCGCGCGGCTGGCGCAACGCATCGCGCGTCTGCTGATGGATCGCCAGCAGGTTCGTGCCGTTGTCGGGGGCGTAATAGACCGCGGCGCGATTGTCGGCAAACACTTGTTCGTCCACCCAGATGAGCTGATCCCCCTGCGCCAGGAGGACGTTGAACGGGCGGTGGTCGAAACTCTGGTCACCCCCAAGCTGCTTCTGCAGATCCTCAAGCGACGTCGCCAGCGTCTGGTCGATGCCAAATCCGGTCCGCGGATACGACGTGTCGCGGAGACGCCCCGTCCCGCCAAAGAACGCAACGGCGGCAAACGCCAGCACGGTGATCACCCGCCCCCCGCGCGAAAACAAGAGCTCGCTCGTTTCGATCGAGTACGTTTGCCGCACCGCGCCCGCGTACCACGCCTGTCCATTGAGGGTCGCCAGGACGGCGCACACCATCGCCGCCAAAGGGAGTTCGTGAATGCACAGCACCGCCATCACCAGGCAGCCCAGGTACACCAGGGCATGCCCCAGTTCCAGTCGGCCCCAATTCAGGACGAACGCGACCGCCGCCATCAGCAGCATCAGCAGCCCCGCCAGAAACGGGAGTTCCAACCCTCTCCAGAAGTTGTCGGTGAACATCGAAAAATAGATGAGCAGCCGCGTCCCGGAGGGCTCGAATTGCCCGCCGGAATAGACCCCCTGGATATAGTCCCGCAACGCCGGGTATTGAACGCCGTAAACCTGCCACGCTCCCAGCAGCGATTTGTAACCGAACGGATGGATCACCATCGCCACGACCGAGGCGCCGATCACCTGCCACAGTTGCTTGCGATCCGCGACGGAGAGCGGCGAGTTCATCTTCAGCGCCCCCGCCAGACTCTCACCCACGGCATACAAAACCAACAACGTTAGCCCCAGGAAGGCGCGTTCATCCAGATTGCTCCACGCCAAAAAGACCCCCGCCACCAGCCACAACCGCTGCTTCCGGGCGCCCGGTTGCTGCCAGTGATGCACCAGCCACATCACCAGCGCCATTCCCAACAGCGTGATCAGGATCGGCTGCGCAGTGAGCCGCAGATGGCACGCCAAGAGCGCCACAACAGCGCAGACCGAGCCCCACCAGGTGGGCATACCGGGGCGGCTGACGCCGATGATCAGGAAGAAGGTGATCGCCGCCAGCAGCGCCTTGGCCACGGACAGGCCGGCGAATCCTCCGAGTTTGTGGATTCCGGCCGACAACAGGTCAAAGCCCCAGGAGAGGTTCGTCCAGGGGCGTTCCGTGGCGGTGTAGGAAAATACATCGTTTGCCGGAGGGAGGAGGCCATGATCCGCCAGGTATTGCCCCGTCTTGACATGGACGAGCGTCGGCGATTCCCCGATTCGCGTACTCCCCAGGAGCAGCGCCAGGAGCACCACGGCCCACCGGAGCACGAAGTCTCCGCGAATCGCCTCTTCCTCCACCAATTCGGGGGTCAGCGGTTCGTAATCGTCGAGTTCCTCTTGGGCCGGTTCTCCGGGAGGAACGGACGGGGGGGGCGATTCACTGGCAGGGACTGGTGGGGGGGCAGGGGCGTCGTTCGACACGGATGGGCTCGAAGAAAGGATGAAAACAATCGCCGGAAAGCGCGGGGCGCTACGGACTCACTACGTCGTCGGAATGGGAATTGACGAATTTTCCCGGATCATTCCCCTGCGTTTCCGGAAGATTCCCATGCTATGGGGAGCCTGCGCGTCCGGTCAAGTACACAGTCTGCCGGTACCAGGGGCCGCCGATCGGAATCGGCCCTCCAGCCTTGCCATTGGAAAAATCGGGAGTTTCGATCGCAACTCGCGGTACGCCTGCCGGTCGGGCCAAGTCTTATCCGCCAGAACCGACCTCCCGCTGTGTCTCATTCCGTTGTCCTCGGATGTCTCCCCGTGTGCACAGAAAACTCAAATGGTGAGCGCAGTGAATCAACGTGAGTCGCCGCCATTCCTCCGGCGTCAAGTGCCCAAAGAATGGAGAGTCGTGAAATTCCCCCTGATGGTCCCACATCCGCTTCAGGGCGCGGCGCAGCCGATCGACCGCTGTCGGGTCGGCGGCGATTCCCTCGCCAGTGGTTGGAACCGACTCTTTGGGCGCCGGCACGCCGGTTTTCATCCGTCCCTGGGAGAGGATACGCCGGAGTATCGGACGGCCAAACAGCTTCCGCAGCAGCCATGGAACAGAAAACGCCCCCCCCTCCAGCGCCCCTTCGACGAAGAACGCCAGGTGAGAACAAGTCTGCGGCAAATCCCAATTCCCCGACCGATTGCACCCGGCCTCCAGACGGTCCACATCCGCCAGCACCTCCTCAACCGATCCATAACTCAGTTCACGCCGAGTCACCAACATCGACACCTCCAGATGCTCCTGATCCGATCCTGTGCTCTCCTGGCTGCATCCGATCAATCGAATCCCTGCTTCAAAAGTCACGCTCGTATTCTCTTCGCGCTCCACCTCGACGACCAGTCCCATCGCTTCGGAAATTCTCAACGGCACCGTTACGACTCGCCGACCCGAATCTGCGTTCGCAGTTTCTCCAGCCCGGCATGCCCCGGCAGCGCTCGGAGCGCTTCGTCGCAGATCGCCAGCGCCTGTGGCCAACGGCGCGCACGGGCTTCATTGGCGGCGGCGTTCAAACTGGCCGTCGCCAACCGCTTGCGCAGCACCTCATTGCGCGGATCGTAACTCATCGCTTGGCGATACAGAACGATCGCCGAACTGAACTTTCCCGCCTGTTCGAGCGCCACTCCCCGATTGTAGGCAAACACCGCTCCCTTTTCCGCCAGCAGTTTCGTCTTCGGAAACCGTTCGATCAGCTTCTGCCAGAGCTGTAGCGCCGGACCGGGATCGTCGTCGCTCCACAGCACACGTCCTGCGGCCGACAATGTTTTGGCCAGCAGATCGGCGGAATCGACCGGCAGCACCGACGCATGCAAACCGGCGGCGATCTTCACCGCTTGCTTTGGTTCCCGCGCCTGGAGCTGGTGATTGATGGCGTTCGTAAACGCCTGGCGGACAAGCTTGCCGCGCTCCGGGATTTTCCAGGCCGATGCCCCTCCCGACTGGCAGGCGAGCAGCGCTTCAGTCATCTGTCCGCCAATCAAAAAGGCTGCGATCCGCTCGCACAGTTCGGCGGCTGCTTCGGCGGTTTTTTTCTTGTTCGACCCCTGGGAAACCGGCGCGGCGACCTGCGTCTTGAGATCGTACCCGGCGGTGGCCTCCGTGGGAGGCGCAATCGTCCGGGCCGGTTCGCGCAACGGAGTCGGCAGATCGTCCCCCAGTCGGATTGTCCTCAGATACTGGTCGAGCGCTTCCGCCAGCGTCTGGCCATTGGCAAACCGATCGGCCGGCTGGCGGGCCATGAGCTTGCGGCAAATGAGCTCGATCCGCACGTCCAGGCCGCCGCGGAAATTGGAGGGAGGGGGGGGCGTGTCCCGCAGTATCTTTCCCAGGACCGCGGCCACCGATCCCTGGAACGGACGGCGACCAGTCAAGAGTTCGAACAGGATCACTCCCAGGCTGTACAGATCGCTGGGGGGGCCGATGTTGTCGATGATGCCTTCGACCTGTTCGGGGGACATATAGGCGGGCGTTCCCAGCAATTCTCCCAGTCGGGTCAGGGTGGCGTCCTCGGCGTCAGCGCGGCGGGCCAGACCGAAATCGACGATCACCGGTTCCCCCTGGCGGTTCATCATGATATTCGCCGGTTTCAGATCGCGATGCACGATCCCCTGGTCGTGCGCGACCTGGATGGCGAGCGCCAGCTTGCGCAGCAGCATCGCCGCCTCGGTTACATCCCAGCACTGCCCGGCCCCAATCCGCTTCGAGAGTGGTTCCCCTTCGACATAGGCCATCGTGAGGAAATGAACCCCATCGATCTCCCCCACGTCGTAAACCGGGCAGAGATGCGAATGGTGAATCGTCGCCGCCGCCCGCGCTTCCCGGTAAAACCGCTCCAGCCAGTCCCCGCTGTCGTCGTCCGGGATCTGGGGGATTTTGAGAGCCACCTTCCGCCGCAATTGGGTGTCTTCCGCCAGGTACACCGACCCCATCCCTCCCTGTCCCAGGCGCTGGAGGATGCGATAGCGCCCCAGTTCGCGGAGAGTTTCGGGAACAGTGCTCCTGGGAGAAGGCGCTCCGGCGACTGAATCGGCGTTCGGCGCCGCCAGGCGGCCCGTCGGATCGAGCGCCTCGCCCGTGGAGGAGGCCGCGTCCGGCTGCGCCCCCAGGCGCGCGGCTTGATCCGATTGTTTGTCCGGCTGGGACATGACTCACTCCACATTCCAAGTTCGTGGACCAGCAATTCGGCCGGTCCCTCCGATCCGTCGCAGTCATCACCACGTTCAGAGGATGTGGGATGATACCAGAATCCCCCTTGAGGATGGCAGCCATCGGTCGGGTGGCACGCCCTGACGTAAGGAAGGGCGTGGCACCCAAGACAGGGGATGGGTGGCACACCCTGACGCAAGGAAGGGTGTGGTGAATCCGGGCCGGTGGGGACGGTTGCAATCCACGCACTACGGCGGCAGGAGCCTTCCGCTGGCGTGATGAAAACCTGGCATTGACCAAGGCGTTTAGGCTGGCGGCGGACCAGGACGTCTATTGCGTTTCAAAGACCCCAGCCGGCGAGTCCGGATTGGTGAGCGAGATCACTGCCGACGGAGGGACGGAAAACTTCTTACGACGCGGAGCGGCGCAAGCGCGTCCCGATCAGGCAACTGGCGAGCAAGGCGACGCCTGCCAGCAGACTGGTCGGCTCTGGCGTGGCTGTGATCCGATAAGCCAAGACGACCGTGTCGTTCTCAAGGCCGGCATCGTACGGCTGCAGGACTCCATGTTCGTCCATGTACAGTCCGCTCTGTGTGAGGAAGTCATTGTCGTTGCCGATGAACAAAAAATAGTCATTGACATGCGCCGCATCCAGCGCCGAAACCAGTCCCATGGCTTCCCACTTTTCTGACAGCGTGTTGATATCTCCTGGCGCTGCATTCAAGTTGAAGCCAAACTGTTCCAGTTCGGTGATTCCCAGGTCAACCTTTCCCAACATGTTGACGGCCTCGATCCAGGCGATGGGAGTCACCCCGGCATTCAAGGCTCCCCCGGGGGCCACCGCGCTCCCGGCATTGTCGTATGATCCGTCAATATCTGTAGCGCCATTCAAGTCGGCCAGCAACACCGACTTGAAAACCGGCGCTCCGCTGGCGCCGCGTCCGTTGCCGTCGCGCGACAGGATTAAGATTTGGTGGTCATTGATCATCTCCAGGGCGCTTTGGGCGCCCGCCCGGTTGACGGCCGGCGTTCCCCCGTTGTCGTCGATACGCGGAAGTTGGATGACGTACTGCGCAATCGGGTCGGTGGGTGAATCTGTCGATGAAACGTCATACTCCAGCATCCGCACCGCGTTGGCGCGCCCCTGGTTTCCCGTCCCGGAGTCCTGAAGTGTCGCGCTTTGCAGCAGGGCGTAGAGTTTCGTGCCATCGGGAGATAGGGCGATTCCCTCGAAACCCTGGTTATCGCGGCGGCCATCAACGGGAGTGCCGTTGAAGTTCACCGTCCCGGCCGGTTTGTGGGGGACGAGCGCCTGCGGAATGCCGAGCACTCCGTCAATCTGTTTTGCGGAATTGAAATGGTAGATATTCGCTCCATATTCGTCACTGACCCACCCGGAACCTTGTTTTCCGGGGCGGGAGTCGAGAATCAACCCTTCCGCGTCGACTGTCAGCCGATTGGTCACTGAGCCATCGCTTTGGATGGTGCTTCCCGGAGTGGTGGGGACTGGCTGGCCAAACAGACTGGTCGTGACAGTGGGATTGGGGAGCAACCCCGTCGTAAAGACCGGGGCCGTCGCCGGACTTCCATCATGGTCATACGTGAACCTCGTGGAGCCCATAAAGGTCATCTGGATCTGATTTTGGAGCGCGGTGGGAACATTGCTGGTATACGGAGTGAAATTGAAGTCGACCTGGTTGATCCGGGCGGCGTAGTTGGAAAAAATGGCGCCGCTATTGAAGCCGCGGTCAGGCAGAAAGTTGAAGGTGCCGCTGTATGAGCCGTTGCCGTTATTGACGAACGCGGAAATCTGCAGGTCGGAGACCGAGCCCAACGATTCGCCTGTGGCCGGATCCTTGGCCCCGCCAGAAATGCGACCGACCCCCACCAACCCCTGCACCTGAATTCGCGTGCCGTTGAGTGTAACGCCGGAACCGGGCCAAGTTCCCGTGTTGGGGACGAACACGTCTCGATTGGACGAAGAGTACTGCGCCATCGCGGGAGCCGCACTTCCACCAAGAATGACCGCCACTATGCAAGGCCCACAGAAAGTCCGCAGCATGACTACCCCCCAATTGCTGGATGATCAGAAAACGACAGCATGACGAGAGCGGATGCTACTATCGAAATGTGATCGTTCAGTGAATACCGGGAGAAGTTCGGGTGAAGCCAGCGGGGCCGAGCGTCGCGCGACTCTCCTTCACAAATCGACTGCGAACTTCCGCTGCGCCGAATTTGCAGACAACGTCTCGCGTAACTCGCCCCCCTGCCCCCGATCCTTCCCTTGCAAACGGCCGGGTGGCACACCCTGACGCAAGGAAGGGTGTGGCGGGTGAAGTGCCATATCGTGCCGCTCAGAGACGCTCGCCACGCCCTTTTTAGGGCGAGCCACCCGACCGCTGAGACAAGCTGAGCGGAGGCGAGTGTTTCCTCGGCGAGCCGGTTCCACTCTCCAGCGCGTCGTGGAAGACGTTTGGCGCCTGCTCCTGCAATAAACAAAATCTCCCTCCCCCCTCGCGGGGGGACGGACGTCTCTGTGCGCCGGGGGCGTGGTGGGCCTGCGCACTAGACTGCTCGACATGAAAGTGAACTTATGCAGGAACTGTTGCGTCGGTCGACTGAAAACGCGGACAATTGCAAAACGCCAGCGCTCAACCGGCACAGCGCCGGATGGGGCCGCGCCGGAACAGAAGCGACTTGCGCTTCCTGCGCTGTTGGTGTCTGAAGCGACCGACTTTAGTGCAGGCCAAGCCGATTCTGGCATAGAAATCTCGCTCGCCGACGGCACGAAGTCACGGGGGGCGTACAGCATCGATTCTTCGGCATTTGTGGTCGCCGCCGGCGTCGGTTGGTATCCTGGCGTACCGTGTTCGATCCACACTTCCCGACCACGATTGCCGCGCGCGAGGGGCCATGATCTTCATCAGTTACCGTATTGACGATTCGAACTCCGAGGTCGCACGGCTCGAAGAGGGGCTGGTGGCCGAGTTCGGCCGAGACGTCGTGTTTCGCGACCAGTCCGGGATTCAGGGAGGGGACGATTGGTCTGCCGTGATCCAGGAGCGTCTGGAAACGTGTCGTGTGATCCTGGTGACGATTGGTTCCAAGTGGAAGTTGATACGATACAAAGAGGGACCGCAGGAGGGACGTCTCCGATTGGACGACCCCAAGGACTGGGTCCGCCGGGAAGTGACTCGCGCGCTCGACAGCGAAGCCGGGGGGACAAAAGCTGTTGTCCCCATTCTGTTGGACTTGGCCGAGATGCCGTCGGAGTCGTGGCTGCAATTCGTAGGGCTCGAACGCCTCGCATCGAAACAGGCCCTCCGCCTCCGAACTGACGACTATGAAACCGACCTGAAGAAACTCATCGACACGCTGCGGGCCAAATGCCCCGACCTCCCGCCGCGGCCGAATCCGGCGACCGCGTCCGCTGCGCGCCAGGCCGTGGCCGGTCTCGCGTCTCCCACGCTTCCACCCGATTACCTGCAGCGCTTGCGCGACAAATGCGCTGCCGTCGAGTTGCTGGGTCTCAAGTTGCAGGAAGGGCAGGCGGTCCGGCTCAGCAGCGTCTACGTGCCACTGACTACTCAGGTTCAGCGACTGCCTGGCGAATCGGGCGATGAGGAGGGGAGTCTCACCAACCCTGAGGGTCGTGGTCGCGAGCCGACTCCCGTCACGCTCCTGAGCCTGCTCAATCAGGAATCGCTCTACATCGCCGGGGGTGCTGGCTCGGGCAAGTCAACGTTCTGCCGCTGGGTGGCCTGGCTCGCCTGTACCGGAAAGATGCCTGAGACTCCGGTCCCTCCGCCGGAAGGGTACTCCGAAGAGTTTCCAACGCAGCTTGGCGGGCGGCTCCCGCTGCTCGTCCGGTTGCGGGAGTTCTGGGAATTTCTGCCGCAGACGGCTGGTATACGCACCCTGACGCAGATTCAATTGGAAGAGTCGTTGCGGCGCTGGATCGATGCGACCAAACCGTTCGGCCTCACCTGGGAGATTGTCGAGCCGCACTTACGACAAGGGACGTTGTTGCTGTTGCTCGACGGGGTCGATGAAGTCCCTCTCTCTCACGCCAGTTCCGGTCAGCCCAGCGAGCTGCGGACCATGCTGCTGGACGGCCTCACCGAGGCGATTCCCGACTGGACCGAGCGGGGGAACCGGGTCTTGCTCACCAGCCGCCCTTACGGCGTCGGGCCGGAGAACGCAGCCAGGCTGCCGCTCCGTTCGATTCTGCTGGGAGATCTGGATCCCCCGCTGCGGGAACTGCTGGTGCAGCGCTGGTTTCATTGCCTGTTGGAGCCGGCGGATGAGGCGCGCCAGGTCGCTTCCGAAATGCTGCAACACGTCGATCAGCGCGATGACCTGACGCCCCTCACCGCGAATCCCATGCTGCTGACGGCGATCTGTGTCGTGTATCACCAGGGACGCCGCCTGCCGCATGATCGGTACGACGTTTACGACCGCATCGTGGACAACGTGTTGTTCAATCGCTTTTCCCAAGACCCGAAGGTGGTCGGCAAGGTCCGCAGTTGGTTGGCCGTGATCGCCTGGGGGATGCACACCGGCGACGGAGTGGGGGAAGCCCGAGAGACACCACAGGCCGAGGCGACCGACAGTGAAATCGACCGGATGATCCAGGCGTACCAGCAAAGCACTTCCTGGACCGAAGCCGGGTATACAGGGGCGGTCGACGCCCGCGACGTACTGCTGACCCATTCCGGCCTGTTATTGCCGCAGGGGGAGCACCGGGCCGGGTTTTATCACCTCACGATTCAGGATTTCCTCGCCGCGCAGCGGATGCTCGATCTGCCTGACGGCTCGCTGCCCAACGTGTTCCGGGAGCACGGGGACGTCAACGAATGGCGGAGCACGCTAGGCTTTGCGTTCGGCGGGCAGTTGGCGCGGTCCACCTCGCCTCAACGGAGCGTGGCACTGGTTGGCGGATTGATTGAGGGGTTGACCGATGAACGGATCGGCCTGGCGTGCGTCGTGGGGGACTGCCTGCAAATCCTGTCGAAACGCGGGGTGAATCTGAAACCGGAGGTCGAAGACCGGTATCGCGAGTATTGTCTGGCGGCACTCTCGCGAGAGACGCCGCTACGAGCACGCTACGACCTGGGGATCGCGCTGGGGTATTTGGGAGACCCGCGAATTGTGACCGACCTGCGGGACCAGTCGGCCTTCGTCGAGATCGCTCCCGGCGAGTATCTCGTCGGCGATGATGAACTCCGCAAGGACTATTCTTGGGTCCATCCAGAAACGCGAATCCAAATTGCGGCGCCGTTCTGGCTGGCGAAGTATCCGGTGACGAATTCGCAATATGCACTGTTCATGACTGAAGGGGGCTATGCCCAGCGCGCCTGGTGGTCGGATGCGGGGTGGCAATGGAGGCAGAAGGAAGCGATCAGCGAACCGTTGTATTGGCGCGACGCGCGTTGGAACGCCTCCAACAAGCCTGTCGTGGGGGTGTCGTTCTGGGAAGCGGAGGCGTTTGCGAACTGGGCGGGGGGACGGCTGCCGACGGAGCAGGAATGGGAAGCGGCGGCCCGCGGACCGGAGGGGTTCATCTACCCGTGGGGGAACGACTGGGAGGATCGGATTTGCAATAGTCGTGAATCCGAGTTGGGGACGACGTCACCGGTCGGCATGTTTCCAAGATCGCGGAGCGGAGCGTTCGGGCTGGACGATATGGCGGGAAATGTTTGGGAGTGGTGTGCGGACTTTGAGGGCGTGCACCGGGCGTTCCGGGGCGGTTGCTGGGACTTCGCGGCCATGCTCTGTCGGTCGGCGTATCGCTACAGGCACGAGCCGTCGCTTCGGCGCGTGAGCCTGGGTTTCCGTGTCGCCCGCAGTTCCGCCCGGTGAGTCAGGTCGAGAGAGCGCAGCCGGGAGCGGAGTCCGATTGGCGGCGCCGCGACCAAAGGGAGCCGCGTGCGTCAGGCATGGATGAATAACTGAGAGTGAAAGTCTCTTTTGGAGCCGATTGGAGGTAACCAAGAGCCAGAGGCAACTGCACGGGACGCGAGCGGTCTTCGGACCGAGAGCGTCCATTACCCGCGAGGGCGTGTGGGATGGAAGCCCGAGGCTTACCGCAGCACCGAACGAAAGTGAAGCCCCGTAAGGCCTGTTTGTCAGGGTGAGCGTGCCCGGTAACGCAACGCCCGATTTCCAATCGTGACAAGGGGGTATTGGGGACGGCGGCGGCGGGAAGTTGTTCATTCTTACCCTGAGAGATCTCTTCAGGTCCGCAAGTGCGGTAAATCGAGCGAAGGCAACGACGCCCGGTTGACGCCTGAAGAGAAGTCGGATCACCTCATAGTAGCGTGGAAGCCGGCGAAAGTCGGTGGAGCGAAGGGGGTGATGGATTGAGAAGCATGGAATCACGTCAACTGAACTTCGCGTTTGCCGACAGCCCGCAAGGGGGCGGGAGAGACAGTCCATCGGACGCATCTGGTGGTCTGCCTCAACTGCTGCATATAGCGGAGAGCACGGCTACGAGAGATTTCATCACCGGCACAGCGGACACCAGTCCGATGTCGTCCGGTCTTGGTTCAGGGACGTCTTCCTGAACCTGAGATACCAGTCCAAAGAGCCGGATGTGTGGCCCACAAGTCCGGTTCTGTGAGAGGTCCGGGGGAGCAATCCCCTGGGCCTACTCGACAGCTACGCGAGGCGGCACACGCGGCGAAATTCTTCACCGTCCCCCACTCCGGCGCCACGGATGCTTCCTGCCAGGCTTCCG
>JBJXGA010000343.1:0-2972 GCA_046152955.1 Planctomycetales bacterium
TCCCCCACCGACCCCGCCAGCCCGACGCAGCAGCGAATTCTGGACGAGATCAAGCAAGTGGAGTGGTACCATTCGATTCCACTCTCGGAGGGAATCGTGACGCCGGGGGCGTATGATCACCGTCCCCTTGTCAAGCACTATCCGATCCCGGAGCAACTGCAGGGGATGCGAGTGCTGGATGCGGGGACGCTCGACGGATTTTGGGCCTTCGAGATGGAACGACGCGGCGCTCGGGAAGTCGTCGCGCTGGACGTGGCGACCATCGCCGAGTTGGACTTGCCGCCGCGAGCCCGGCAGCAGATTTCCGCCGAAATACTCAGCAAACGTACGGGGGCTGGCTTTGAGATCGCACGGAGATTGAAAAACTCGCGGGTGGAGCGGGTAGCTCTCAATCTGTATGATCTGTCCCCCGAGCGGCTGGGCCAGTTCGATTTCGTTCTTTGCAGCGACTTGCTATGTTTGCTGTCCGATCCAGTGTCGGCCCTCCAGAATTTGCGGCGAGTCACCCGCGGCGAAGCGGTTTTCATGGACCGGTTCAATCCTTTCCTGCCCAAATACCAGATGTTGTACCACGGTGCGGATGAAGGCTGCTTGTGGTGGAGTTATAGTCTGACCGCGCTGGAGAAGATGATCGGCGACGCGGGGTTTTCCGATGTGCAAGTGACTAGTACATTTCGCTGTGCGGAACGCGGCAAGCGTGCCTGGTCTTCGGCAGCGACCTTTCGGGCGCGAGGATAGTGGCCATGAGGGTGCTGTTGACACACCAGTGGTTTCCACCCGACTTCGCCGGCGGCGGCGAGTACTTAGTGGGAGAAACGGCCAAGCGCCTGCAGGCGGCGGGCCTGGACGTGTCGGTGCTGACCGCCGGAGATCCGAAACAGGATGTCTGGGAGGGTGTACGCGTCAAGCGGCTGCCCATGCACCGGTATCGGCTCTACTTCGCAGAGCAAGCGATTGCCGACGAGGCGCGGGACGCGGATCTGGTGCAGACTTTTACTTACCATGCGAGTCTGGCGTCTTACAGGGCTGCTCGACGACTCAAAAAGCCCGTTGTTTGCACCTGTCTCGGCATTTATGCCGACGCTTGGCGCGGGATGAAGGGACCCCTCGTCGGCAGGGTGCTGCAATGGTGGGAAAAAAAACTGGTGCGATTGCCGTATGATCGGTTGATCTTACTCAGCGACGGTAATCGGGAGCAGGCGCTGAAGTTCGGAGCTCTACCCGAGCGAATGCGGGTCATTGAGCCTGCCGTGGATCTGGATCTGTACGCGCCCATCGCGGAAAAACAAGACTATGTGCTCTTCGCCGGGAAGTTGGAATCGCGCAAGGGAGTGGACGAACTCCTGGCCACGGCACGGGCACTGCCGCACGTCCCGTTTCGCGTCTTGGGGTTCGGTCCCGGTGAGAAACAATTCATCCGGGATGCTCCACCGAATATTGAGTACCTCGGCTTTCAAACCGGGGACTCTTTTTGCAGGCAATTCGCGAATGCGTCGATTTTCTTTCTTCCAAGTAAGGCGGAGGGATATCCACTCGTGTTGATTTACGCCAAGGCCGCGGGCTGTGCGATTGTCTCGACCTTGCTGTTTGAGTTCGCCGGCGAACGTGTCGCTCAGGGAGATCAGCCCGGTTTGATTGCGGCCATCGACCGACTATGGTCGCAACCGGAAAAGACGCGGGCGTACGGCGCGGAAAACCTGGCCCTGTCCCGCAAGCACCATTGGGATGTCCACATCGACACATTGCTAGACGCCTACCGGGAAGTACTGAAATGACCCCCATTCCCTTTAACCAATGCGCCTCCCAAGGACGGGAAGCGGAGTACCTGGCACCGGCGCTCGAGTCCGGTTCAATCGGGGGGGGAGGACGGTTCGCCGCACGCTGCCAGCAACTGTTGAAACGTCAATTTGATTCGTCCAAAGCCCTGCTGACGACATCTTGTACCCACTCGCTGGAGAGGAGTTCGCTGTTGCTGAACATCCAGCCAGGGGACCGCGTCATCCCGCCTACCTACACGTTTATTTCCACAGCCAACGCCTTTGTGCTACAAGGAGCGCGCCCCGTTTTGCACGGTCGACTGACGACTGGTGATCTCGAACGCGTCGTCGATGGAGTGCGAAGTTTCCCGGGAACCTGCGGAACAGCCCCATGAGCAGCGCGGCAAATCCCCTCGTTTCGGTCGTGATCCCAGCGTTCAAACGTACGGATGGGCTCCGCAGTGCCGTACGATCATTGTTTCATCAGGACCTTTCTGCCGAGAGTTTTGAGGTCTTGGTCGTGGATAGTTCCCCCGATTCCGCCAACCGGCAAGCGATCGAAGAGTTGCAAGCCGACGCGCCATTCCGACTGCAGTTTCTTCACAAGGAGCCAGAAGGTCCAGGTCCGTCCCGCAACCTGGGTGCTCATCATGCCCGCGGGGCGATTCTGGCATTCCTCGACAGCGATTGCCAAGCATCCCCCGAGTGGCTCCGTGCGGGGCTGGCGGCGTTCGAGCCGCGAACGGGCTTGGTTCAGGGGCGGACCTCGCCGGATCCAGCCGGAGAACTTGGGGTTTTCGTGCATACGGTGATCGTCGACAAAGAGAGTCACATTTATGAAACCTGCAACATGTTTTACCGCAGAGAAGCATTTGAGCAGGTTGGCGGATTTCCCTCGGACCGCGATCTGGATGCGGTTGCCGAACACCCGATGGGCGGCGAAGACATCGAATTGGCTTGGAAAGTGAAGCGACAAGGCTGGAATAGCTGTTTTGCTTCGGAGGCGGTCGTGTATCACGAGGTAAGGCCGATTCCACTCATCAGGTGGTTGTATTCGAAACATATGATGATTTGGCCGCGGGTGGTTGGCAGGTACCCAGAGATTCGGCGGTATCTGTATGCGTGGCTTTTTTATGATCAGGCCCAAGCGCTCTTCTCGTTGGGTCTGGTCGGTTTCGCCTTAATCTGGATCTCCCCGTGGTTCCTTGTCTTGAC
>JBJXGA010000348.1:0-4427 GCA_046152955.1 Planctomycetales bacterium
ATCCTGCTGAAAGTGGCTTATTGCGGAGTGACGTTCGGTTACTGGTTCAGTACCGACATTCCCTGGATCTGGAAACCGTTTGCGGTCATCGATCTGGTCATGCTGGGGTTGTTCGCCTGGGCCTGGAAAGTCCTGCGAGCGGCCTAATTTGCGGGACGCGAGGGCCTCCGCCTGGCCCGCAGTTCCGTCCAGTGAGGTAGGTCAAGGGAGAGCAGCCGGGAGCGGAGTCCGATTGGCGGCGCAGCGACCGGAGGGAGCCGACGACCAATCGCGACGGAGCGGGGGCGGAGCGCGCCGGGGACGTGCGCAGGTATAGACACATGAATGTGAAAAAACTGTTCATGGCCTGCAACTCTTTCACCGTCACCATCAAGGGTGGCGCGGCCACCCAGCGCGAGTGAACCGTCTACCTGCGCAGCCACCGGATGTTGAGCATCGACCAACGATTCGTCGCATGCTGCGCATGCGGAAGCGGGTGGACATTAAGGACCGACAGTTCCGAGGCGCGACTGGCTGAAGCCGCTGGCTGGGAAGCCGACTGAAGTCGGCTGACAGGTTGAATGTGGCTGGCTATCCACCAGCTCAAGCTGGTGGCAAAAGCGGAGTCGGCTGAAGCCGACTGAACGCGCGATCGCCACCCTGTTGTGAGCAATGAAGGACACTCGGTTGTGCGCAATGAAAGAGTCCCAGTCTCGGCCGGAATAACTCGGATTATTCTGGGTGGGACCGGCTCGCCCGAGTGCATGGTGGGGCTGCAGAAACGGTCAACTGTGCCAGGAACGCTGTGTGTTCGCTTGAACGAGTACTGGGCGAGCGCAGCTCCACAATCCGAATGAGTTTGCCTGTCTACATTGCGCATGAACAATCCGGAGGAACGCGAGCCAAGCAGTTCTCTCAGCGACGAACCAGCGGTCGATGTGACAGCGCAGCAGACGCCGCCTCAGTCCGGCGGTAGTGAATCGCGAAGTCGTCTGCTCGATGAACCGAGGGGCGACGCCATGCGTCGCGCAGCCCAGGCCAATGGTGATTCCTTTTCGAGTCGCAACCGCCAGGCTCAGCAGGACTCAGTCGGTCTCAGGCGGCCTCAGTCGGCTGCAGCCCGTCTCAGTCGGCTTAAGTTCTCTCAGTCGGCTTCAGCCGACTCCCCTTTTGCCACCAGCTTTAGCTGGTGGAAGGCAGTCCCCAACTAATCGCCAGCCGGCTTTAGCCGGCTTCCCTGGCAGCGGCTTCAGCCAGTCGCGGAAAACTGTCTCCTGAACTATGCTATTGCCAGTTGATTCGCGGTCCCTCGAAACAAAACGGCGCAAGGAGAGGCACCATGTCATCACACGTCTATCACGAGATCTTCCTGCATTTCAACTGGCATACGAAGGACGATTCTCCCATTCTGATTCCGACGGTCGAGCCTGTGGTGCATAAGCTCCTGCGTGATCGCTGCCAAAAGGCGAAGGGTGTTTACCTGCATGGCATCGGCGGCACCGAAACCCACGTCCATCTTGCGATCGCGATCGAGCCGCATGTGATTATCAGCGAGCTGGTGAAAGACCTCAAGGGAGGCAGCTCGCATGACACCAATCAGGCGTTGGGTGCAGGCACACTGGGATGGCAGCGCGGGTATGGGGTTGTCAGTTTTGGCAAGCGGAATCTGCCGTGGGTACTCGAGTACATCGCGCACCAGAAGGAGCATCATGCCTAGGCGAGAGTGGTCGACCGACTGGAGCGTGCGGATGTGGAGGAGTGATGGAGGGTGCGAATGGCTGAAGCCGCTCGCTGGGAAGCCGGCTGAAGCCGGCTGGTGATTTGTTGGGGCCTTCTTCCACCAGCTAAAGCTGGTGGCAAAAGGGGAGTCGGCTGAAGCCGACTGAGGTTGGCGTTCCTACTGGCATCCACCCATCAACCCATGGATCCATCAACCCATCCCGGCAGTAGATTTCGCCAGTCGGCAATTCCGCCGGCGATTGCTACACCAATTGCCGGTGGTCAATGAGGCTCGAACCGGGTGAACCAGGGCGATCGATGGAACACCGACGCATCCAACTGCCGGTCGGCGAGCTGCAACAGAAACAGCCCCGACAGCCGTTCACATCAAAAAAGCGGCAGCGCCCGCCCTTCGCCGAACAGCCTTTGTGGACGCCCTTCGCGGTCGATTGTCAGCATTTCAGGATCGAGACCCATCGCTCGACAGACGGTGGCGTTCAGGTCTTCGGGATAGACTGGAAGATCGGCCGGATAGGCGGCGATGCGGTCGGAGGCGCCATACAGTCCACCCCGCACTCCGCCGCCGGCCATGAGCGCCGTCTGGCAGTGGATCCAGTGGTCGCGCCCGGGAGGCCCTTTGCCTCCAGTGCGGGGATCGCCAACTTTGGGGGTGCGGCCCATCTCGGCCGCCACGAGTACGAGCGTTTCATCCAGCAGGCCCCGCTGTTCCAGGTCTTCCAGCAGAGCTGAAAAGCAGGCGTCAAACGCCGGCAGCAGCACATTCTTGAGCTGGCCAAAATTGTCGCTGTGCGTGTCCCAGCTCAGTCCCGCGCCGACCCGCCGCCCGATCCAATGGACGCAAACGAACGGCACCCCGGCTTCGGCCAGCCGCCGCGCCATCAGCACGCTCTGGCCGTTGATGTCCTCACCGTATCGAGCGCGCACCGCTTCCGGCTCGCGACTCAGGTCGAAGGCCTCTTTCGATCGGGCCGAAGTGAGCAGCGCCATCGCCCGTTTCTGGTGCGTGTCGAGCGCGTCGAGGGCCCCTCCCGGACGCTCCTCCTGCGCCTGCCAGGCGTCCAATTGCCCCAGCAAGTCCTTCCGCCCCGTCAGCCGCCGCGCGTCGACGTCGGCGGGCAACTGAAAGGCCGGAACCGCCAGCTCACGCGGCTTTTCGAGGGCGCCCCGGACGAGGAGCGGTTCCCAGGCGGGGCCCAGCCACCCGGCGAACTGGCCGGGGTTGATGTAGTTGGTCACTTCGCCGGAGCGCGCGGGAAGCTGCACCAGTCCCGGCAGTTCGGGGTCGGCCGGCAGACGCGACGCGACGGCGGAGCCCAGACAGGGCCAGTCGTCAGCATGTGGCTGGCGGTTGATCCCTTCGATGAAAAAGGATCGATCGGGCCGATGGCCGGTGAGGATGTAATACGTGTCGGCGTGATGATCGCCGATGGCGTAATCGGTCATCGTCAACGACCGGATGACCGCCAAGTGTTTCGCCAGAACGGCGGTCCGCGGCAGATGCTCGCAGCAGAAGACCCCCGGCGCGGCGGTGGGGATCGGCTGAAATTCGCCGCGGTATTCGGCTTCCGCCAAGGGCTTCATGTCCCAGGTATCGATCTGGCTGGGGCCGCCGAACAGAAAGATCATGATGCACCGCCGCGCACGACGCGGCTGGGCCAGCGGCGCTCCGCGCGAAGGCCGCGACAACAGGTCGGGCAATCCCAATCCCAGCATGCCGAACCCCACGCCGCGGACGAACTGGCGGCGCGTCCAGTCGGCAGGGATCGGTAGGACGGATGCGAGCGTCATGATTGGCATTGATGGAGGCGAGGCGCCCGGTGGGGCGGGGCTTCGGTAATCACTGATTATGGCGCACTCCCCGGCTCGCGATCAACGTCCCACGGCAACGCCATCGTGGGAACATTGACATGCCGCCGGTGCGTGAAGGCAAGGGTCGCGCCGCTGCCGGGGGACAGCGTTACTTCGACGCGGGGGCTATCCAGCGACGTGGTGTTTCCCGCGAGGGTGACGGAGGTGAAGCGATGCTCCGCATACGCGCCGGCCTGGAGAATGACTCGGCGGGATGCGAGCTGATTGACGTTGACAAGCGTCACGGTGACCCGTTCGCCGTCGAGCGCGCTCACCAGGGCAGCGACGTCTTCGGGAATACCGGGGCGGCGCTGGTCGGGGTCGAAATAGCGCAGTGCGGAATGTAGCACGGCGCCGCGATGGCCGGGATGGATCCCTCCCAGCATTAACTCGATGAGCGACTGGACGCTGGCGGGATTGAACGCCATCGGGTCGTCGGACAGTCTTGTGTCGGGAGTGGTGGGATCGTTCCGCATCCCCTGCACCCGCTGGCGGAGCCGTTCGAGGTCCCCGCGGAGGACCGCTTCCGGATAACCGGCGTTCCCTCCCGCCAGCCAGGCGCGCCATCCCGATTGGGGGAGCCGCGCGAAGTCTTCCGGTTTTTGCGACAGGTAGGCAATTTCCGGCAGCCCCTGTTCGTACTTTTGCGGGGAAAAATCGTACCACCCCTTGTCGCCGAACATTCGGGGATACAGCGTCTGGCCGTCGACGACCTTCTTGTTGGCGTTCACGGCGTCGACCTGTCGGCGCCAGACGTCAAGGTAGCGATCGTCTCCCGTGAGCAGGTAGGCATTCAGGAATCCGACGATCCCCAGGTAGGTCGTGTTGCGATTGGCCATCGCTTTGCTGGCCGGGTCGTA
>JBJXGA010000353.1:0-39990 GCA_046152955.1 Planctomycetales bacterium
CGCTGGCGAAACGCCAGCTCCCCACCGGCCCTGTACCGGTGGAAGCCATGACTGGAAGCTACTCACACGCCTGACACCCCGTTTCCCGCGCTCGCGAACCTCTGCCCCTCTCCCCGCTGCAATGGACGTCGATTCGCGCGACAAAGCTCTGCCGCAGCGGGGAGAGGGGCAGAGGTTCTACACGTGGGCTGACTGACTGGAGATCGACGGTAGCATTCAGTCAGGCGCTTCACCGGCACCGGACCGGATGGGGGCGAGGCGACTTCCACCTCGCGTGGATGGTGAACATCACAAATTCCCTGGCAGCCCTTCCGACGTAGCCACATTCGCCAGAATGTGGGTGATCGCTGCTCCGCCCACGTTCTGGCGAACGTGGCTACCGCCAGGATTCATGGGCACACCCAACATCTCAACGGACCCTGCGTCCCTGGAGATTCCTCCGATTCTTCGTTACCATTCCTCCCTCTCTCTCAAGAGCTCGACGTGGCGATGCTCTCTCCTTGATCCCTACTTGAAATGGAAACCGGTCCAGGTATGTCGAAGGGCGCTCTTGTTCCTCGGATGGCAGACGATCTCTCGGAAGAACAACTCATTTCCACGGCGGTGGAGGCGGTCAGCCAATGCCGGTGGGTGGTGGGAGAATGCGCGGCAAAATGGACGCAGCGGCATGCCAGGGGCCGCACCGATGCCGAATTTGGAGCGCTGATCGGCGTCTCCGGCGATCAGGTCTATCAAAGGCGCCGCGTCTGGGAGACGTTTGGGGCCGAGCGCGGAAGTTATCCGGCGCTCAAATGGTCCCACTTTTACGCAGCCCTCACCTGGGACGACGCCCGCGACTGTCTGCGCTGGGCCGAGGAAATGCAAAGCACTGTCGCCGAAATGCGAGCCTGGCGCCGGGCCCAACACGGAGAGGATTTGCTGGTCGATGCCCCCCCCGAAGAGGCGGTGCAATTCCTGCCGACCGATCCCGAAGCGGTCCTGGAACCGGGAGAATTCATTCCGCAGGGGGGCGGCGGAGAACCGCGCGGCAGCCTGGTGGGCGCAGGGGCGGGCCCGGGAGCCGAGCGTGCCGCGCAGACCGGTTTCGCCCGGCAGGCCGGGGAAGAAGAGTACACCCCCTTTCGAGCGGATGCCGCCAGCCCGGCGGCGAAAGGGGGACCATCCGCGCGGAACGGCGCGGCGAATCCCCCCCCGTCCCCCGAGCAACTGGTGCGGCGCATGACCAGCAGCTTCGAAAAATGCACGAAAATTCTGCAAACCGATTTCCGCAAGCAGCTCCGCCAGGTTCCCGAAGAAGTCCGCACCCAGTTTCTGGAGGCGGCTGCGGAATTGACCACGCAACTGGCCAAACTGCAGTGACCCGCATCACTGCCGAATGATTTGGGCGAAAAGCCTTGCAAATCGACATGGGGCTTGGGAACCTGATGGCAGTCCCTGATCGTTTCTTCCCGTCCCGGAGACGGCGTCCAGCATTCCCCCCCTCGGCGGCGGTGCGACTGTCTCGCAAGGAATCTCCGATGTCCCAATTGGATCGCCCCTATCGTCCGCGCTCGGCCAGTGGCACGGGCGTCAACTGGCTGCTGGTGATTCTGCTGATCCTGATGGCCGGTTTCCTGTGGCGCGGCCAAGGCTCGCGCTCGGCCATGTCCCCGCTGCACGACCCGGCGGCCAGTGAAAGAACGGTGGAGGCGCGCGGCGACTTGGCGGCGGATGAACGCTCGACGATCGAGTTGTTCAAACGGGCCTCCCCCTCCGTGGTCCACATCATGAATCTGGAGGTGACGCGCGACCGGCGCGATCTGGATGCGCTGGGGCATCCGCGCGGGTCCGGTTCGGGATTCGTCTGGGATCAGTCGGGCTACATCGTCACGAATTTCCACGTGATTGAAGGGGCGGACGCCCTCAAGGTGACACTGGCTGATCAGTCGATGTGGGACGCCCGGTTTGTCGGAACCGCTGTGGACAAGGACATCGCGGTCCTCAAAATCGAGGCCCCCGCCGATCTCCTGCATCCCATCTCGCTGGGCCAGTCCGACAACCTGGAGGTGGGGCAAAAGGTGTTTGCCATCGGCAATCCGTTTGGCCTCGATCAGACTTTGACCACAGGGATCATCAGCGGACTGGGGCGCGAAATCCTGTCGGTCACCAAGCGGCCGATCCAGGGGGTGATCCAGACCGATGCGGCGGTCAATCCGGGCAACTCCGGCGGCCCGCTGCTGGACAGCTCCGGCCTGGTGATCGGGGTCAATACCGCGATCTTCAGCCCTTCGGGGGTCAGTGCCGGAATTGGCTATGCCGTCCCGGTCGATCCCATCCGCTGGATCGTCCCCCAACTCATCAAGCACGGCAAGGTCGAGCGGATTGGGATGGGGGTCAGCATCTGGGAGGACTACATTCCCGCGCGGCTGGGGATGAAGGGGGTGCTCGTTCGCGGAGTGGCCGAGGGTTTTCCCGCAGAAAAGGCCGGGATCCGTCCCACGCAGTTTGAAGGCTCACGTCCGACCAAGCCGGGGGATCTGATCGTCGCGGTCAATGGCAAGCCGGTCCGGAACTCGATCGACCTGTTTCGCATTCTGGATCAATACAAAGCGGGGGAAACTGTGCAGGTCCGAGTGGCGCGGGACCGCGAAGAGCTGGAAATTCCCGTGACGCTGCAGGTGCTGGAATGAGCCCGGCAACATTTTGCCCAGAAGGGGGAAATACCCCGTGCTGACGCTGGCCATCGAGACCTCCTGCAGCGTCGGGGGACTGGCCCTCTTTGAGAACGACGCCTGCCTCGCGGAGCGGCGCTTGCACCTGGGCCAGCAGCATGGCCAATCGCTGCTTCCGGAAATCAGCCGGTTGCTGAACGATTTCAGCCGTTCCCCCAAGGACTGCCAACTGCTGGCGGTGAGCGTCGGCCCTGGAAGTTTCACCGGATTGCGAGTGGGAGTAGTCTGCGCCAAGACGCTGGCCTATGCCACCGGCTGCCGGATCGTCGCTGTCGATACGCACCAGGCGATCGCCGAAAACGCCCCCGCCGAGATGTCGCATGTGCATGTGGTCAGCGAAGCGCAGCGCGGGGATGTCCTGGTGAGCCGCTACCGGCGAAAATTGGGGCACTTTGAGATCGAGTCGCCGCTGGAGTTTCTCCCCGGCGACGCGTGGCTGGCAGGGCTGGGAGCGGGGGATGTCGCCACCGGCCCAGGGCTGGCGAAGCTTGTCCAAACGGCCCAGACCGGTCCAGTGCGGCTGGGGGGTGAGCTGTGGCTGCCGCAGGGAAGCGTGGTGGGTCGCCTGGGAATCGCTCTGGCCCGTGGGGAGCGTTTCAGCGATCCCTGGGCGCTCGAACCGCTTTATCTGCGGCGCAGCTCGGCGGAAGAAAAGTGGGAACTCCGACGACGAAATACCCTTCCCGAAGGGGATCAACATTCCTAGGATAGGGGTCAGGCACCGGCCCTGGATCAACTTTCCCGACGAGCGTGAGGAGCACGACATGGCACTTTTTGAAATCGAGACGAACGCACATATCATGATCAGTTGGGCCGACACGCGCGAGACCGCCGAAGCGATCGCACGCAAGCAATATCCCGAAGAAGACATTGTCCGCGTCACCAAGCGGCCGCGCGACATCTGGGTGATTTCCAAGCGCCTGCTGGGAATTCAAGGGGCGACCGACCCGTGCGATACGGCCCGGGACTGCCTGGCCCGTGCCGCCGGCGACAAGGTCCATGCGATTCGCCTGTACATGCTCGATACGGGCGCCGACCTCCACGAAGCGCAGCGGGCCATCGAAACCAACATGTCTTTGGGCTGGTAACGCCCTGTGTCCCCCGATGCCACGGCGCCGGTCGGAGCCGCCTCGCGCGATCCGGCCCCCCCCATCAAGCGGACGACCGTCATTCGCCGCTGGATGGCGCTGTTGATGTTGGCCATCCTGCTGGCCTCCGTCGCCGTCTGGTATTTCAGTCGCGACACCCTTCCCTCCCGAATCCGCATCGCCACCAGCCCTGAAGGGGGGCTGTACCATCGCGTCGGAACGCTTCTCAAGCCGGTTCTCGAGAAAAAGCTGGGACGCCCGGTGGAGCTGATCCCGACGCGCGGCTCCGTTGACAACCAGTGGATGCTGCTCCAGGGGGAGGCCGACCTGGCGATCCTCCAGGATGGCGCGATCGATTCACATGGCATGGTGGTCGTAGCACCGCTGTATCATGACGTGATCCATGTCTTGGTCCGACGGGAGGGAGGTCTCCGGGCCATCGACGATTTTGAAGGGCACAACATCGCTTTGGGACCGGTCGGCTCGGGGATGCGCCAGACCGCTCTGCTTCTTTTGGGCCACTATGGCATGACCGCCGAGCAATTGGGGCAGAACGACCGGTATTTTGGCGATCTGAGCGATGATCCAACGCTCGAGGGGGCGATCATCACCACCGGTTTCCTCAATGAAGATCTGCACAGGGTGATGGACACCCGGCAGTTTGATTTGCTCCCGATCCGCGACGCTGAATCGCTGTCGATTCACCATCCGTACCTGTTTCCCAAGTTGATTCCCACCGGCGTTTTCGAAGGGCATCCCCCGGTTCCGGAAACCCCGATTTCCTCGCTTGCCACGACCGCCTACCTGGGCGCCCGGGAAGGAACTTCAAACCTGCTCGTCCGACGGGCGCTCGCTGCGCTGTATGAACACGATCTCCGGCAGAGCATCCCCACGTTGCTCCCGTTGTCAGAAGCGCGCCGGACCACGCTGGGCAATCTCCATCCTGCCGCACGGAACTACTTCGACCCGTTCGGCGGAGTGGAGCTGCTGTCGAACCTGCTGGAATCGCTCTCGGCGGTGAAAGAACTGCTGTTCGCGCTGTTCGCCGGGATGTACCTCGTCTGGGACCGCTGGCGGCGGATCAAGGAACGGGAGGAGCGGGCCGCGATCGGGCTGCTCAAGGAGCGTCTCGACGAATTCCTCCTGGAAACGGTTCGGCTGGAACAGGCGCAGATGGAAACAGACGATCCCGGCCAACTCCGGGAACACCTCGACGCGGTGACGCGGGTCAAGTTGCGGGCCATCCAAGAACTGACGCACGAAGACCTGCGGGGAGATCGGATGTTTTCGATTTTCCTGGCGCAGTGCGGCGACCTGGCAGTCAAAATTCAGGCCAAATTGAACCGTTCGCGGCAATCCGATCCTGGCACGTTGCATTCCTAACCGAGGTTGCGATAATTGAGGTTTCCGCAGGTCGGTCCAGCCCCGCTTCTCACCACGCCGGGGCCTGGCGATCGGCGGTGGAGCGCTTCACAACACGGAGGCAGGGATGGCGACGGCCAGCGGCAGTGGGTCATTGGAACGGATCGATAAACCAGACCGTCGGCAACGCAACGAACTGCGCGCGGATCACCTCCCCCCGCAGAATCTGGAAGCCGAAAAAGGGCTGATCGGCAGCATCCTGTTCGACAACCATGTCATTGACGACGTGGCGGACCGCTTGCGCCCCGACCATTTCTATCTCGATTCCCACAAGCGGATTTACCAGGCCATTTTGCGCCTCCACGAGTCGGGAGTCCACGGCTTCGACGCCGTCACCGTGGGGGAAGCGCTCGACCAGGGGGGAGAGTTGAAGGCCATTGGAGGTTACGAATACCTCCAGGAAGTGATCGAGGCAGTCCCGCATGCCGCGCATGCCAAATACTATTCCGACATCATCCGCAGCAAGGCGGTGCAGCGGCGACTGATTTACACCTGCACCGACATACTGAAGTCGGCCTACGACGACGCCAACGACACGCAGGATCTGCTCGATCAGGCCGAGCAGGGGATATTTCAGATTCTGGAGCAACAGGAAGATGCGCAGCGGCTGGAGCTCAAAGACATTTTGCTGGACACATTTGACCGGATCAACGAACGGCTTCAATTGCAGGGGGCCATCAGCGGGCTCTCCAGCGGCTTTCGCGACCTGGATGCTAAGACGAACGGCTTCCAACCTTCGGAACTGATCATCCTGGCGGCACGCCCCAGTATGGGAAAAACCGCCTTCGTCTTGAATCTGGCCGAGGCGGCCGCCGATCGCTGTCAGGCGGGGGTCGTGATCTTCAGCCTGGAACAGTCCAAACTCGAGCTGGCCGAACGGTTTCTGTGCATTCGTGGCCGGATGGACATGCACAAGCTGCGCAAAGGGGAGCTCAACGAGGACGAGCGCGATTTGCTGTTGCGGGTGTCGAGCGAGCTCAGCGAAATGCCGGTATTCATCGACGATCAACCGGGGCGGAGCATGTCGCAGATCGCCGCCATCTGCCGCCGACTAAAACGCAAATCGAATGTCCGACTGGTGGTCATCGATTACTTGCAGCTCATCGAACCGGAAGACAAACGGGCGCCGCGCGAGCAGCAGATCGCGCAGATCACGCGGCGACTCAAGTTTCTGGCTAAGGAACTGCAAATTCCGGTGATCGCCCTGGCGCAGCTCAATCGCGGCGTGGAATTGCGTGAGGACAAGCGTCCCAAACTGGCCGACCTGCGGGAGTCGGGCGCCATCGAACAGGACGCCGACATCGTCATGTTTCTGCACCGTCCCGAGATGTACGATCCCGAGGATCGTCCGGGAGAGGCCGAAGTCATCGTCGCCAAACACCGCAATGGCCCCACCGGCCTAATCCGCCTGGGTTTCAAAAAGCAATTCATGCAGTTTGAAGACTTTGTCCCGCTCGATGTCCCCGAAGGAGGCTACTTCGGCGACGGCGGAGGATTTTGAACGCGTCTCACGGGGACCGCGTCGCGCCTCGGACCGGGAGGGCGAGGCTCCCGCCGAGCCGCCGCTGGGCATTCAACCACCGTGCGACTCGCCGATGGGCAGCCGGAAGACTGTCGACGAATGCTTGCCCTATCCCAACGGAGAGCTCCTGTTGCATGCCACACGCAGCGGCGGATTATGGGGACAATTGCCCTTCCGGAAGGTGGGCGTCGCAGGGTCGCAGGCGCCACTCATCCCCAGCGCGCGACAACGCGAAAAACTCGATTGCGTTTTTCCCCGGCGACAGGGACGACTCGGGAACCATCGCCGCCCAGCGGTCGCGCAGACCTGGCAGCAGGTACGTCCGCGTCACCGCCTGGACCGTTCCATTCACTCCGACCGCCAGCAACATCGGCTTCTCCTCCGGCATGTCCAACGCCACTCCTGCGAAGTAACAGGGAACGTGCCCTTCCGGAGAATCCTCCAGCCAATCGCTGAAGTGGTTCAATTCCAGCCGAACCGGCGGCCCTCCCTCGGCGACTTCCAACTCCGCTACCCGCCTCCCCAACAGGTCGGTCGCCGGACCAATGCGAAACAGCGAATCCGGGGCGCTGGAGTTGCCAAAACGTTCTCGAATGACCTGGGGCACGTCTGAGTCGACGATTACCCGCAGATCCACTTGACGCCGGGCTTGCTGCGAGTTGATGCTCGTCTTGAAAGTCCGCTCAAGATGCGTCGCGTCGTAGAGCGACCAGCCATCTGTCGGCTGGGCCAGATGGACTCGCAGCACCTCGGCAATGGTGGGAAGAATGTCGACCGATTCCGCCTGCCGGTCCACAGCCCCCCCCTCTTGTTGCCCCGGTCGCTTCACAAACAGCGGTATCGAGAGGATGTCGGCGAGGTTCTCATCTGACGTCTGGCGGCGCGGATTGTTGGCGCGAAACGCCACTCCATGATCGGCCGTGACAAGCAACAGGCAACGGTCATACATCCCGTTTTCCCGCAGGCGCTCCAACAGGCGTCCGAGCAGGCGATCCACGTATTCCAACTGCAACAAATAGCGCTGCTGACTGTGGGTCACGATCAATTCGTCCCCCCCCCAGAATTCTCCCAGCCCGGTGTGCGGATCGGTCGAGAGCGATTCGAGCCGGTCGTTGTCGGCGGCGAAGGCCCGCCCCGACGGGAGGTAACGCCACGGAACATGCGGCAGCAGGAGGTGCAAAAAATGCAACGACGGCGCCGACGATCCGTTGAGCGTCGCCAGAAAATGCTCGAATTGCTGATCCCTCTGAACGCCCCATTCATAGCGGAACACCCCCCGTGTTCGCCCCCGATCGATCCGCCGCCCGCTCAGGACGCCAAACCATTCCGCATTGGGGCGCGGCACGTCACCCCGGAAATCGACCGGAACGATCTGCTCCAGGAAGACTGGTCCGAGATTTCCCAGCGTGGCCAGGGTCTGAGCGAGTGGACAGGGGGCCTCAGCGCCGGCCGATCGCGCTGTGAGCTGCGCCAGCCGGGACACCGGCTCGAAGGCCGCCAGTTCGTACCCACCCCGCGTCAGCAGGCTGAAGAGATTCTGCGGCAAGTTGGCCGGGAGTGGGGGCGTTTCGCGACGGGGATAGTCGCCCGACAGAATGGCCGGAACGGCCTGGTTGGTGTCGGTGTGGACGCTGGTGGCGTTGCGAAACCAATCGGCGCATCGCGACAACTCGGCGAAATGGGGGAATCGATGGGGATCGATCTGGCGATCAGGACTCATCAGCGATAGGCCGCAGCATTCATCGAGCACGACCAGCACCACCGGAACCGGCCGTTCCACGGCAATTTCCTGAGCTGTCTCTGGCCGCCACAATCCGGTGATCTCGGAATTCCCCAGAAACAGGATCGGACACAAGAGGATTGCCGGAGTCGCTACGGTGGCCACCGAACGAACGCGCCGCCAGCGAAAATAGCACCAGGTAACGGCAACCGCGCCGAACAGGATCAGTCCCAATTGTGCGATCCCGATCAACAGCACCATCCAGCGGGACAACGGCAGCATCAGGAGCAGTATCAGCCCCCAAACGACCAGCACATGGAGCCATTCATAAACTCCCCGATGCGCCAAACTCGCGAGCCACTCGACAACGACGATTGCCAGCGGAATTCCCAGAGAGAGAACGAACGCCAGCAGCAACAGTCCCGAGACTCCAAACTCCAAATCGGACAGGTACGTCGCGTTGCGGATCAGGCGGTCATAGAGCGGCTGCGCGACCGCCAGGTTCCACAGCACGGCGACGTGCAGCGCGTCCAGCCAACGAGATCTGCCAGACCCAACTCCCTTGTGTCTCGAGACCGCGGGAGGGCCTGAAGCACCCGTGGAGAGTGCGCCGGCACTCATGCCGCACCTCGCCATCGGCCAAAATACAGGACTCGAGCCCCCTCCAGCAGCGGTTCGGATCGAACGATCTCGAAGCGTTCGGAGAGCAACCGCTCAAAACTCTGTTGTTCGTAATCGTGGTCATTGTCGCGCCTTCCGCGCAACAGTCGCTGGACCATCGGATCCTGCCGCGAGACGAACTCGATGATCAGATCAGTTCCCAGTGAGGCGAACCAGTCCAGAAGTTCCCGCAGCGGAACGCCGCGGCCAATCACCAGGTGGTGTACGAGCGCCAGGCAGAGGGTCAACTCGGGAGTTCCCCGCTCGGCCAGCCCCTTCCGTTCCGCTCCGCGCCATCCCAGGCCCGTCGAGGGATCGACGAGATCGTTCACCAGCGGAAGAATGTTGGCCGCGGCGGGCGACCTTTCCTGTTTCAACGCCTGGTAGAAGCGTTCGACCGCCAGGTGATCGGCGTCGAACGCGACCACCTGATCGGCATTCTCTGCCGCGATCCGTGAATAGTCCCCGGTATTGCAGCCCAGATCCCAAACTCGTTTCCAGCGTCGCCCCTCCACCACGCAGCGCACGAATCGCGACTTGAGCTCCCGCTCCTGGTCGGAATATCGGTTGGCCCCGGCGTACTCGGACCAGGTTGACTGGGGGGGAGACCATCGCAACCGTCCGACCAATTTCTGGAGGCGGTCCACGTTTCCTTGAATCATCTGCTTGTTAAAACCGGCGGCGGGGAGCCCTTTCGAGACATCGCCAGCATCGACGGCAGGACGCGACTCCAACCACTGATGCAAGAACACATGGCCGAAAACCCCCCGGCGAAACAGATCGCCCAGCGACATCAGCCGCCAGCAATCGGCGGGAGAAATCCCATCCAGCCGTCCACGGAGGAAGGGATGAAAATCAATCCCCTTGTAGGCCTGCAGCAGGAGCGGGTATAACTGCGTCTGGCAGAACTGGCGATATCCGGCCCACGGGGCACCGGGCAACAGGGGCACAAACGACGCCACGTCGATAAACACTGGGCGCGTCCCCTGCCACTGAACGTTGTATGCGGTGCCATCCTTGAGGGTCAGGTCTTCCCGGAGCGCGGCCGCCAGCAGCGCAAGCTGCAACAGCGCCGCATCCTGGAGCATGCCGAACGACCACTCGTATGGGTACGAGACAAAGGGAATCCGAGCATGCCGGAGCACCCCGCTCCAAGCTCCTGAAAGGTTGTGACCCACAGGATGCTCCGGAGGGAGCAACTCGGTTTCAATGACGTCGCCACGGGCCAGGGCGTCGCCAAAAAAACGGGACAGGCTGACAGCGTGCCAATCCGCCAACGCCTCCTCAGAGAGGGACCGAAAGACCCCCCCCTGGGCATCATAAAACACGCGTCCGTCGCGATCCCGGTACGAACCGGAATCAAAACGCGGGGGAGCAGGCATCGTGGCCGAACCAGGCGACTGCACGATGACGTTATTCCACCGATTTGCGAGAGCGCCGCCAGGACGGGAGGGTGTCCCACAGATACTTGGCGAACACGACCAGCCCCGCCGATCCCCCCACCAGCGCCTGCAACAACAGGCTCCCAGAACCGGGATCGAAGTAAGCCAACACGGAGTGACACAACCGGAGATTGTCCATGACTTCCTTTCTCTAAACAAATGCCGCGCCTGCGCGGATCAGCGCGCGAATTCAGCCCTCGGAATCGATAAAGACTCGGTTCACCCGTCGCTCTCAGGGCGACGCGAACCGCAGCCTGGTGGATCGCAAAGTCCGTACTGAACTCAGGGGCCAACCACTGCCGCTGGATCCTGATTCCCACTCCGCGGAGAAATTCTCTCGGCAATGGGATCAGGCGACGCGGCAAGTCAACCACGCCTCACGGTCGGTTTACACGGCTTCGCTTCTTTCCAATTTTTCGTAAGCAACCCGATCAGACGGGCCTTGGCAGCGCCGCCACATCCATATGGCAGTCCAACACTTATGGCCCAGACTCCGCCCGATCAACCTGGTCAATTCAGGCCAATCGTCTGAGTCATTCTACGGGAATAAACCCCGGCCAGTGGGGAAAGGTTTCGCTGAAAACTGCGTTTCTGCCAAAATCCTGAAAATGTCCCCGCACCGCCTTCCAACAGAAACTCCCGACGATGGTGTCCAGACAAGGGACATTGTAGACTCATAGCCATCAAATTGGGACGGACTCGATTGTCGTCCCGGACGATGCGGCCCTGGATCACTCACCCTGGAGTCCTCCCATGACGTTGCAGTCTCCGGCAATGAAAAGCGGCATGTTCATCATGCCCTTTCATCCCCCCTCCAAGCCTCTGGCCCAGTCGCTGGACGAAGACCTGGAGCTCGTCAGCCGCGCCGAGGAATTGGGTTTCGACGAGTTCTGGATCGGCGAACATCACACGATGAAGTTTGAACCGATCGTCATGCCGGAGATATTCATCGCCCGGGCGCTGGCTCAGACGAAATCGATTCGCCTGGGCCCCTGCCCCGCCTGCCTCAATCAGCATCATCCCGCACAGGTCGCTGGACGGCTCGCCTTTCTCGACCATCTTTCAAAAGGTCGGCTGAACCTGTGCTTCGGCGCCGGCAGCGTTACCGCCGACCAGGAACTATTCGGCGCCGACCCAAAAAACGCCCCCGCCATGGTCCAGGAATCTCTGGACATGATTCTGAAGTTGTGGTCCAGCGACCCCCCTTACGAACTTCCCGGAAAATTCTGGAACATCTCCCTCAAGAAAACGGTCGACGAAGAGACCGGGATTGGCTACATCCCCAAGCCGTTTCAACGGCCCCACCCCCCGATCTCGCTGCCAGGGATGAGCCGCGGCTCGCCCACGATGAAACTGGCCGGCGCGCGCGGCTATCAGCCGTTTGCCCACTGCCTCGTGACCGGCAACGTCGTGGCCGACCTGTGGAAAAATTACGCGGAAGGAGCGCACGCCGCCAGTCGGGAGCCGCGCCGGGAGGACTTCAAGGTGGCCCGGTCCATTTTCCTGGCCGACACGACGGCCGAAGCCGAGCGCCGCGTGCGGTCCAATTCATTGGGGGCCAATTACCAGTACATCGGACGGCTGTTCGACAAGGGGCTGGGGCGGAAGATGTACAAGCGCGACTTGAACATGAACGACGCCGACTGCCATCTCGACTATCTGATGACCGAACAGATCATCGCCGGGGACGTCCCCACCGTGCTGCAGCGGCTCCTGGGACTGGTCGAAGAAACCGGTCGGTTCGGAACGCTGGTCCTGATGAGTTACGACTGGGACGACAAGCCAAGCTGGGTCCGCAGCATGGAACTTTTCGCCAGGGAACTGCTGCCGGCCTTGAACAAGGCGTTGGGATGAAGCAACCCGGTCAAGGAATGACGTAAAACGGCGAAATCGCGAAATCAGAGGGGGAGTTCTTCCCCCCTGAGACCACCAGCGGGAGCGACTGCTGCACGAGGGTGGGCATTTTCTCGTGCCACATGCGGTATGTGTACGTGCCGGGGGGAAGCCCCTGGATTTTGAACGTCCCTTTCGCATCGGTCACGGCCACCCACGGGTGATCAGAAATCACATGGTAGGCTTTGATTCGCGGCTGCTCGTCGGCCTGCACCGGAACCGGAATTCGTTCGGAAACGAGGTAATTGATCGTCACGTCCTTGCCCGGCGCAATGATCGTGGTCGTCGCAGTGTTCTTTTGCGGGATGGTGCGGAGGGTCAGGGTCGGGGCGTCGTTGTTGGTCACCTGCAGCGCCTGGCCAACCTGAACGACGCAGATACGCGGAGTTACTTGTCCCTCGGCAATCGTGCTGAGAACCGGCGTTGTGGGGGGAGCGGGAATATTCGAAGGAATGATTCCGTCGACAAACACCACCACGTTGGCCACTCCGGTGCTCACCGGATCGACCTGCAACGATTCGTTGTCGACGGGGGCTCCATTGACCGTCGCAGGGGTCGTCGGCGTTCCCGCCACAAATCCGGACACCGTAATCACGCCGGAAAAACTTCCGGTGGTGGTATCCGCCTGCGTTCCCCCCTTGGGGACCGCTCCCGTCGGGGCCGTCGGAGTTCCAGGGAACACGGTCGTCAGGGGAGACTTTTTGGTCGTGTCGTATTCGTTGTGATTGATGACCGCCAGGATCAGCGCGACGATCACCGTCAGGACGGCAATCGTCGAACAAAAAAACATGATCGGAATCCGCCGTCGCGGGACGGGGCGCGGTCCCGGCGGCCGGGGAGGTGGGGGGGAGACCATCGATGACACGGGAGTGATGGTGCTCGTGGGGAGATCAACTCGCCCTTCCTCGCGACGCTGACGGATTCGCTCAACGACGTCTGAAAAATCGCTCATGGCAAGCTGGCTCTCGCAAATACCAAACACCGGCGCCCGATTTTTAGTTTACCCGGATCGGGGGGCGGCGCGAACCGCATGAGCCATAAATCCAACCTAAACTTCAGAGAAGGTCACGCGAACTGGTTGCTCGAATCGGCGTCTGGAGCGGACCTGCGGGACTACTCCGCGACGGGAAACAGCCGCAGGAGTTCCCCCACCCCAGTCAGCTCATCAATGCGCCAACAGAGCTTCAAAACCTGATCCTGACGGCCGGCATCGAGCCGACCGGCGGCCAGGCGGCGGAACTTGGCCTCCACCTCGGCATCGGACATCGGATTCTGATCGTGGCCGCGTGGAAACTCATTTTCCGCCACGAGCTGCCGTCCATCATCCAACGTCGCCACCAGGCGGTTCGGAATCCCACGCGGATAGCGGGCGGTGAGGGCAGGGTCGCGATGGATTTTGATGCGGGCCACCAGGTCGAGCAAACTCTCATCCCGCAGCCGCGCGTCGCTGAAGGACTCCAGCGTCACGTCCCCGTCGACGAGCGCCACGGCGGTGCAGTAAGGCAGGCTGTGATCGGCCGTCTCGCGCGTCTGGGGACGCCATTTTTCGGGGTCTTTGCCGATGATGTCCACTGCCGCGTCGAAGGAATGGATGTCGAGCGACTTGAGTCGCCGGAGGTCGCCGATTTGCGGCCGCAACTCGAGCGCCGCATGGATGGCGCTTTGCGAGTGGTATTCGGCGGGCCAGAACTTGATCGAAGTCTTCGTGATCATGAAATCGCAGTCCCCCGCAATCTCTCCTCCCAGTTTTGCCAGCGTGAATGGCCCCGACACCTGTTGGAAGAAGCCCATTTCCCCTTCGAAGATCGGCGCCGGACCGGTCAGTCCCTCCGCGGCCAGCATCGTCGCAAACAGTCCATTCCGCGAGGCATTCGCAAAGGCACAGCCTTTCCATTCCGACAGTTCGCCGGCACGGGTCTGACGCAGCGTCACGTTGGGAGTCCCCGCCAGATTGAGCGCCTGGCGGGTGCGCTCGGCATCGAGTCGGAACAATCGCGAGGCCGCGGCAGCGGTCGAAAACGCCCCATACGTGACGTGATCCCACCCGTGCTTGCGGATGCTGGCGGCATCGCACAAGCGGCATTGGATTTCGTAGGCCAGGACCGCCGCAGTCACGATTTCGCGACCGGTGGCTCCCGACGCCTCTCCAGCGGCCAGGACTGCCGCCAGGTTGTCGCTGGGATGGGCCGGTTCCAGCGACAGGTAGGTGTCGTTGTAATCCAGGTAACGGAACAACACGCCGTTGCAAAACGCCGCCAGCGCCGGGAGCGTGGGGCGCTCCCCTCCCAGGTAGGTCGCCGCCGGCTCAGAGGTCACCCGGCGGCAAATGGCCCGCGCGACACGGGGAGCGTGCGCGTCCCAGGCTCCCAGAGCACAAGCCAAAGAATCGATCAGGCGGCGACGGACCTCGTGGACCGTCGCCGGATCGAGCTGTTCGAATGACAATCCGCAGGCGTAATCAGCCAGGCGCTGAGCAAGTTGTGACATGGCGTGTTTCTATTGTTCGTCAAACAGAATTTCAGGGTGAATGGACCGTCAGGACTCTTCCGGAGAACCCACCCCCAGCGCGGTCGCAGTGGCGTACGCGCGGCAATGGGAAATGCTGATCAACACTTCGCTGATCCCGATCTGCCGGGCGACTTCGCGCGCCCCGCCGCGGAGCACCACGGAGGGCTGGCCACTTTGACTGGTGCAGACTTCGATGTCGCGCCAGCCGACGCCGCGGCTGAACCCGGTCCCCAGAACCTTCATCACCGCCTCTTTGGCGGCCCAGCGGCCGGCATAGTGCTGCGTGTATTCCTTGCGGCGCTGGCAATACTTGACTTCGTCTTCCGTATACACGCGATTGAGAAAATGCTCGCCGTGCCGCTCGATCATCTTTCCGATCCGCACGACTTCCACGATGTCGGTTCCCAATCCGACGACGCGCGTCGCGCGGCCGAGCGGGGAATTTTCCGAAGCATTCGGCATCGATCGCCTTCCAGAACCCAAGGTGCTTGTTTCGCGAACGACACGTTCGCATCGCTGTTCGGCAGTGTAAGGCACAACGTGGAAGGCGAACAGGGTGCGGCAGCGAACACGGCATCAGCGGCGAGCCGTTTCCATCAAGTCGGGGAGCGCCGAGAGGGGGCTGCGGGCGATGTCGCGCCAATGGCGAATGTCGATCTTGAACTTTCGCTCCGGCTGGTCGAGCCCGCCGAACTTTCGGGCGTAATTCCCCAGCCGCTCGATTTTCTGAGTCGTGGTCGGCTCGCCCGGATGTTCGTCGTTCGGTCCGCGTCCCCAGATGATTTGCGAACCGCCGGTGGTGGTGAGGACAAACACTCCGGTTTCCAGAGCGTCCGAATCGCCCGTGGTGCGGGGGCAGACGATCGACTCCAGGTGCCATTTTTTCCAGTACGGCGCCAACTGCGCCGCGAGTTGCGCCGCCTCGGTGACGACCGAGTCTCCCCACGATGTTCCGGCCGGTCCCTGCGGAGTCGAATGGACCTGGGCAATCAGGGGATAGGCGCGGGCGTCGGCGGGGGAAAAATCCTGCGGGGGGAGCAGGATCCCTTCCGGATCGATCGGGTATTTTCCCTGCGTCACCGCCACCATTGCGATCGGCTGCCGATAGGTAAGCTGCACCTCGATTCTCGGAGGAAAGCTCTTCTGCACCGAGACCACCTCGGCCACCCAGGGGTGCAGCGCGAACGCATTCGCAAGTTCCTGGACCAGCCCCGGATCCAACAGCGACAATTCTTCGGGAAGTTCCGCCTGGTCAACCACCTGTTCCACCAGATTTGAAGGAGCCCAGCGGGGAGGCTGCGTAATCTGGATTTGATCCGCACGCATCTTGTAGGTATCCGCCCCTTGCAAGTTCGGCAGCAAGTCCCGCAGTGCCGGCAGGATGAAGGATAACCCCAATACCGACGCCGCAGTGACCAGCGTCAGCGGCCGATACAATTGCCGACGAAATTCCACCCAGCGATTGGGGGTCGCGGGTGACGGCGGCGGGGCATTGCGGGTTTTTTGGTTTCTGGCCATACCAGTTCTGCGTCAGGCGGCTGTTTTTCGTCGTGTCCGAGCCAGTGCGGAGACCAGACAGCGTTCGCACAGTTCGGCGAACTCCATGCCGATATGCGCCGCCGCTTTGGGCACCAGGCTGTGGTCGGTCATTCCCGGAATCGTATTCACCTCCAACACCCACGGTTCACACTGGTGGTCGAGCATCAGATCGACGCGGGCGATCCCCTGCGTCCCGACTGCCCGACAGGCGGCTGCCGCTGCCTGTTCCAGGCTCTGGGCGACCTCCGTCGGCATGTCCTCCGCAAAGCGATACCCGGTTCCCTGGTCCTGATACTTTGCGGCATAATCAAAGAATACACGCTCGGTGACGATCTGGATGAGCGGCAAGGGAATTTCATCAAAAAAACCAGCGGTCCATTCCGTACCATCGATCCAGGCTTCCAGAACCACGGTCGGGTCGTATTGAAACGCTGCCGTGAGCCCCATCGGCAAAAGCCCGGCCTCCCGCACAATCGTCACCCCCAGACTGGAACCTTGCCGATCGGGTTTCACCACCAGCGGGAACCCCACGCGCTCTGCCTCGTGCAGAATGTGTTCCGCCGGATCCAGTTCCTGCACAATGGCCCAGGGGGCCGTGGGGACACCATATTGTTGAAACCGCGCCTTGGTCGCCGACTTGCTAATTGCCAGCCGCGAGGCCACGGCGTCGCTGCCGGTGTAAGGAACCCTTGCCTGCTCCAGAAGCTCTTGCACCTGGCCATCTTCGCCAAACCGTCCGTGCAGCGCGATGAACGCCACGTCGATACCGGTCCAGTCGTAGCTCGCTAGATCGATCCGCAGCGGATCCAGTTCCAGCACCTCGTGTCCGGCGTCTGCCAGCGCCTGGGCGACCGCTGCGCCGCTCAACAGGCTAACGGCGCGCTCGCTAGATGGTCCCCCCAACAGCACTGCGACGCGCAACGGGCCGGATGTGATCGGACTGGTTTCAGACATGTGGGCCTCCTTGCCCTGGTGGACGATCCCCGCCTGCGGCGGGCTACCAGATCTGGATTTCCGGCTCCAGGTCGACGCCGAACCGCTCCGTGACCCGCGAACGCGCCAGATCGATCAGCCGCTGGACGTCGCGGGCGGTCGCACCGGGATGTGAGACAATGAAATTCGCATGCCGGTCGCTGATCTCCGCCCCCCCGATCCGGGTGCCTTTCAATCCCGCCTGGTCGATGAGCCAGCCGGCGCTCATCCCGCGCGGGTTCTTGAAAATGCAGCCGGCCGATTGAAACGTCAACGGCTGCGTCGCCTTCTTCATGATCCACAATTTACGCATCCGCGGGGTGATCTCCTGCGGATCTTCGCGATGCAAATCAAATTCGGCTTCGAGAATGATCAGCTCGGTCAGGCTGCTGCTGCGGTAGGCAAACGTGAGTTCGTCCTCGCTGCGGGTACACAGTTCCCCCGAAGCGGTCAACACCTTGGCGCTTCGGACGAATTGGCCGATGTCTCCGCTGCGCCCTCCAGCATTACCGTGGAGTGCGCCACCCACCGTCCCGGGAATTCCGACGAGTGCATCCAGGCCGGCCAGCCCCGCCTGGACCGTTTGCGAAATGAGATGGGCCAAACTGGCGCCGGCCCCCGCCGTCACCCTCGTGTCGGCGATCTCAATCCGCGCGAACGACGGATCGTCGAGGCGGAGCACCACGCCGCTGACCCCCTCGTCTCGAACCAGGAGATTCGATCCCCCACCCAGAATCCGCGCGGGAGTTCGCTGGTGGTGGCAGACGCGGACAACTTCCGCAAGCTCATCCATGTGCCGCGGGCGGATGAAATACTGCGCCGGCCCCCCGATTTTCAACCACGTATAGGGTGCCAGGGGTTCGTCACGAACCGTGATGCCGCTGAAGTCGTCGAGTGAACGCATGGTGAACCTGACCAATGTCTCCGGCGCCCATGGCGATCAACACATCCCCGGGCGAGAGCTCATCGTCTAAAGTTGCCACGATGTGGTCAAGAGAGGGTTGAAACCGTGCGTCGGTTCCCTGCCGCGCCACGCGCGCGGCCAGTTCCCGCGAGACCTCCTCCGGCTCGTTTTCGACCCGTTCCCGTGCGGCAAACACCGGGGCGACCAGCACCGCGTCGGCGGCGGCCAGGCTCTCAGCGAACTGCGGCAAAAGGGCCGTCGTGCGGGAGACCTGGTGCGGCTGAAAGACGCACCACAGCCGCCTCCCCGGATACCGCTCCCGAGCGGTCTCCAGCGTCGCCCGGACCGCCGTGGGGTGATGGGCGTAATCATCAATGAGCGTCGCACCGCGCCAGCTTCCGACAACTTCAAACCGCCGTTTGATCCCCGGAAACTCCACCAGCCCCTCGCGAATGGCGGCGGTCGAAGCTCCGGCCCGAAACGCCAGCGCCAGGGCTGCCAGGGCGTTCAAAACGTTGTGCCGTCCGGGGATGCGGAGAGCGATTTCGGTGACATACTCCCCGCGAAAATAGGCGCGAAAGCGTGTCCCTTCGCGGGTGGCGCGGATGTCCCCGGCGCACCAGTCCGCCTGCGGATCGACGCCAAAGGTCTCAACGGCTGCCGTCGTCGCCAGGCTGGCGCTGCGCGCCGGAAGATCCGCCAGCGGAATCAACAGCGTTCCTCCCGCCGGGATCTTTGCCACAAACCGGGCAAACGCCTCGATCGTGTCGTCCAGCGTGGGAAAACAATCGAAATGGTCCGACTCGATTCCCAGGAGCGCCACATGGTGCGGCGAGAGATCGAGAAAATGCCGCTGATACTCGCAGCTTTCGACAACGAAATGCGGCCCCTTCCCGGCCCAGCCGCTTCGCCCCCAGGTACACAGCTCGGCTCCGATCACCACCGTGGGGTGCAGTTCAGCTTCTGTCAGAATGCAACCGGTCATGGCGGTTGTCGTGCTCTTCCCGTGCGTTCCGGCAATGCAGACTCCGACCCTCCCCTGCATCAGCCGCCCCAGCATCTGGCTGTAGGACCATTGCGGAATCCCCAGTTTGCGGGCCAATGCCCGTTCCGGGTTGTCCACACCGACCGCCGGGCTGTAAACGACAACGGTCGTCTCCGCCGGAAGAAACCGGCGCTCGTGTCCGGCATGAATTCGAAGGCCGCGACGGGCAAACGAAGCAATCGTCGCCTCGGACGCCTGCAAATCCGAGCCCGAGACGGTCCACCCCGCTCCCTGAAGCAGTTCCGCCAGCGCTTTCATGCCGGCCCCACACACCCCAATCAGATGGGCGGCGCCAGTCCCCTCGCGCGCGCCGCTACGGGAGCGTTGGACCGACTCGGGACGAGTGGCAGGAGTGGCAGCGCCGGCGACAAGCATAGATCAGTTCCGTGAGCAGGATGCCGGATGAGTGCCGCCGACGCCAGCAAGGCGCCGGATCGATTCAACCGGCCTGTGCGCGATATCCTCGGACGAATCCTCACTATCGGAACAACGCTCATGCACACTTCAAACGGAATGGTCGAGCCCGCAGAGTCTCCCACTGGCCCCGACAACCCTCCTGGCGGGCGGGATGTTACGGTCAAATCCCCGAAGTGTCAATTTCTCAATTAGGAAACGATCGTCAGTCATTGCCGCATTCGGATCAAAGAAGAACATCAAAGAATCAAAGAAAGGGACAAGGCCGAAGGGATGCGGGGGTTCCCTTCGGCCTTGCAGGTGGGACGTGGGGTGGGAAATGGGGTGGGATGCAGCCCGACTCCTCGGGCCGGAGGGAAATTGTCTGTAGATCCCGATCCACCGTGACGCGATACAGCGCGTCACGGTGGATTCAGTGATTTCTGGGTCGTGAAATCCAACCTGCCAGATCGCTGACACCCGGGACTGAATGCACGTGCCGTGCCAACCGCAACCAGCCTCTGGCCCAAAACGGAAAGGAAAATGCAATCCCCATCTCAGGCAGGAGTTGCGACACGACAATAGCTGCGGCCTGGCGACCACGGTGGAGATCGGGCGCCGTGGGTTGTAATTCCGCTCGCAAACATTGCCAGCCGGCCCACCCTGAGAGCCCGAAACAGCGTGTCGATTCTAACGGTCATACGGGTTGCAGCGATTGCCATCGATCTTCTGAAAGCGCCTGCCGGGACTGGACGAAATGATGGAAGCGGTTGTCCGCAATGTACACGGCGTTCCGAAAACTCCCGGATTCATTCCCGAGGCTCCTATGAATCGAAGTATCCTTCCCGAATGCCAGGGGCTCCAGTCGATGGCGGTCCGACTCCTGCGGCTCCTTGGTCCCTGGGGACTGCTGATCGTTCCGGTCGTGGCTTTGTTGGCCTGGGGGACTTCCCTCACAAAAGCGGAAGTCGAATCGGATGAACCGGAATTGATCCCGGTTGAAGAGCCAACCGTCGGATCGCTGGAACCGGGACTTCAGGGACTGGTGGCCAAACTGAATCACGACTCCCCGCTGAAACGTCGGGAAGCGATCCTCAAATTGACAGACGCGGGGCTTGATCGGCGACTGTTGGCCCCCTGTTTCTGGCCCCTGATGCAGGATGACGATCTCCTGGTCCGGGCGCAGGCGGCGCGCGGCGTCTGGATTGTCGGGCATTACACAGACGTCGCCACGTTCACGTTGTTGGAACTGCTGATTCCTTCTCAGCCCCAGGTCTGCGCTCAGGCGGCGTTTCTGATTGGCGAAATCGGGCCCGAGGCGGCGGCGGCCCTCCCCGCCCTGCGGGCTTGCCTGGAAGATCGAGATCCGCTGATCCGACTGCATGCCGCCGAGGCGATCCTGAAGATTGAGCCGGCCGATCTCAACGCCCATGCGGCGCTGCTTAAAGCGCTCCGCCATACAGAAGCGGATGTGCGGTACTTTGCCGCCTGTGCCCTGCTGTCGGCGGCCCCGGCGTTGCACGCTCCGACTCGCCGCGCTCTGATGGAAACCCTGGGCGACGACGATTTGCGAGTCTCATCCGCATCGGCTCTGGCGTTGCAAAACATGGCGGAAAAATCGATCGCACCAACAGGGACCGTTGAAATCAATGATCCCGCCACCCAGGCGGAATTGAATCGCCTCGTGGCCAGGCTGACCGATCCCAGCCCCGACGTTCGCCAGCAGGCCGCCACCCAACTGGCCGATCGGCGGATTCCCGCACAGGCACTGGTTCCGGCGCTCCGCGCACGGATCGATGACGCCGATCCGATTGTCCGGGCCTATGTGGCGCACGCCTTGTGGAATGCTGCGCAACCGGCGGAGTTGATCGTTCCACGACTGGTGGACCTGTTGGGCACCTACCGTCCCAACGTCACCACTCTGGCGACCACGGTCCTGGCGGAGATGGGACCGGAGGCGGCTGATGCGCTGCCGACTCTGTACGACCTGCTGGACACCGGCGATCCGCTGGTGCGACTGCACGTGGCGACCGCGATCAGCCGGATCGATCCGCGGGGCCGCGACGCGATTGCCACGCTGGGAGAAGCGCTCCACGATTCTGACAGCGACATCCGCTACCTGGCGGCGCTGTCGCTGGGGCATGTTTCGCTGTTGTCGCGGAAGCGTGCCGAACGGGAATTGGAACAGGCGCAGCACGACCGCAACTTGCGCGTTCGTTCCGCAGCCAAATATTCTCTGGAACGTCTGCACGTCGCCGCCGCCAAGGCGCGGCCAATGGCCGCGGCGGTTCATCGGGAACCGACGCCGCAGGCGGATGCCAACCAGGTTCCCAAACATCGCCCTCCGAAGATCACTCACGTTTCCGGCGAACTGGACTCCGACCTGGACCTGTTGCAGGGAGACGACGCCGCTGCCGATGCGATTTCCACTGACGACTTGCTGAATCCGCCCAGCCAGACGCGGACCGATCCCCAGGGGATGAAAGTTCTGGGAGACGGCACTGATGAGACTCCCGAAGAGCACAAACGGCTGAGCGACATCCGAGCGCGAATCAGTTTCCCCACGGGGCAGGGGATCCGGGTTCCCGAAAACATCGCCGCCCGGCAGTTGGCCAGTACTCCAGTCTACCATTTGGCCGGCACGACGCGCGGCTGGTACGGAACCGCCAAGGCCTGGGAGCCAACTGGCCTTTGCCACAATCCGCTCTACTTTCAGGACTTGAACCTGGAGCGATACGGCTACCACTATGGCTGCGCGCAAACAGTGGTGTCGAGCGTCAAGTTCGCCACCGACACGGCCCTCTTGCCCTACAAGATGTGTGTTGAGCCGGTCTGCTCGTGCGTCTACACCCTGGGATACGATCGACCGGGGAACTGCGTTCCCTACCGCTGCTATCGTCTCCCGTGGCGAACCGACGCGGCGCTCTTGATGGGGGGACTGGTCACCGGATTGGTGTTTCTAGCCCCTCCATGATCGCCTGCGGCAGCTAGCATTTTCCCGTGACGCTCGGTTAGAGTGTCGGACCATTGATCTCGCGTTTCTCGATCAAGGTCGCTGACATATGTCCGAGTCTTCCGCTGCGCCCGAGGCGATCCCCGCAACCTGTCTCCCCCCCTGGACGACGGGCGAACTCCCGGAACCGGCGCCTCTCACCTGGCGTCGCTGGACCAACTTCATTGGTCCGGGGATCGTCATGATGGGAATCCAGATCGGAGGGGGGGAGTGGCTCTTCGGTCCCGACATCACCGCCAAGTACGGCGGGGGATTGATGTGGATCGCCACGATCGCCATCGTTCTGCAGGTGTTTTACAACATCGAGTGTGGCCGGTACGCCCTGTATTGCGGCGAGCCGATCATGACCGGGTTCATGCGGAAGTGGCCCGGCCCGATGTTTTGGATCGGGTTTGTGCTGCTGCTCAGCCTGGCGGCGCTGATTCCCGGCCTGTCGACCAACGGGGCGGCGATCCTGGCGGGACTCTGGCTGGATCGCCCTCCGACCGCCGACGACGCCGGCCTGGTCAACGGCATCGCCTACGTCTGTTTGGCGCTCGTGGCGCTTCCGGTTCTGGTGGGAGGGAAAATCTACAACACGCTCCAACTGATCATGACCACCAAGGTGGTGGTCGTGCTGGGGTTCTGCCTGCTGATCGGGGTTCTGTTTGTCCAGCCCGCACACTGGGGGGACATTTTCAGCGGCTTTGTCAAATTCGGACACATTCCCGTGTCGGACGGCGCGGGGGGGGAGCGGCTGGAGAATGCCTTTGTGCATCGGTGGCAGGAAGGGGCCTGGCCAATTCTGGCTTTAGGAAATATCGCCGCGGTGGGTGCCTTTGCCGGCTACGCCGGGGGCGGGGGCCTGGGCAATTCAACCTACAGCAACTATGTCCGGGACAAAGGCTGGGGGATGGGAAAAAACGTGGGAGCCATTGCCAGCGCGATCGGGGGGCGCCAGATCACGCTCAGCCACGTCGGCGAGGTGTTTTCCCTCACTCCCGAGAATCGCCGCCGCTGGCGGGGTTGGTGGCGCTACATCCTCACCGACCAGCTCTGCATCTGGGCTCCCGGCTGTTTCATGGGGATGGCGCTCCCGGCGCTGATCTCCATCGAATTCGCCCGATATTCGTCCCTCTTTCAGACCAAAGACAAACTCGACTTCACCCAGGCGCTGATTTCCGCCGACGGCCTGCGGCATGCGCCGCAGTTCTCGCCCGCCATGCAGGAGGGGTTGTGGATTCTGACGCTCGTGGTCGGCCTGCTGGTTCTGCTCCCCAGTCAGATGTCGATCGTCGAGGACTTCAGCCGCCGGTGGACCGATATCATCTGGTCCGGCAGCCGCCTCGCCCGCGAGTCGTTGAAAAGCCATCAGGTCAACACGATCTACTACACGATCCTATTCAGCTATGTGGGGTGGTCGTTCGTGTGCGCCTGGCTGTTCAATAAGTTCGGCACCCCCAAACTGATGGTGGTGGTGATCGCCAACGTCAACAACCTGGCGATTGGCGTCACGTCGTTTCAACTCCTGTGGGTCAACCGCACGCTGCTTCCCGCGCCGCTGCGGCCCCGCTGGTATCACCAGGCGGGGGTCGCCGCCTGCGGGGTATTCTATCTGGGGTTGGCGCTGCTGGTGTTCTGCACCAAGCAATGGCCGTTCCTGAAGGAGCTGTTGGGTTGGCAGGACTGAAGGTGGGCCGCTTCTTGCCTTGGCCAGCGGCGATGGATATTGTTACACCAGCGGGTCTTTACAGGTCGTTTCGCAGGGAAGAGTCGTCATGAAATGGCGCTGGCCGTCTGCCGCCGCACTGGGTGTGGTGGCTTGTCTATTCTCGCCCGCCGCGGCTGGCGAACCGTACCTGCAATTCGTCAAGGGGCTTCGCGACCGGGAATATTACGACACGGCGCTCCTGTACCTCGACCAGATTGAAGAGCGGGGCAATCTCCCTCCCGAGATCAAACAGGTGTTGCCGTTCGAGCGGGCGGTAACGCTTCTGGAAGGAGCCCGCGCGACGCGGAATCCGGAAGCGCAGGGAAGGCAATTCGATCAGGCGCGGGGCTATCTGGAACAGTTCCTGCAAGCCAATCCTCAACATCCGCTGGCGGCCCAGGCCAACACCGAATTGGCGCAGGTCTACCTGGGCAAGGGGCGGATGTTCACCCTCCAGTCCCGATCGACCGGAAAAGGGGCTCAGAAAGAGGATCTGCAAAAACAGGCGCGGGCGCAGTTCGTGGAAGCGGGCAAGGTCTATCAGGCGGCCCATGACCGCTTCCGAGAGGAATACGAGAAATACGACAAGTTCATTCCCAAAACGGAAAAGGCCCGTTACGAGGCGCGCGAGTCGGCCTACGTCAACTGGATTCAGGCGCAGCTCAATTTGGCGCTGTTGCAGTACGAAAACGCCCAATCGTTCGACAAAGGGTCCGCCGAGAACAAGGAGCTCCTGACGGAGGCTTCGAAGGCGTTTGACCAAATTCACGCCCGGCATCGCACGCTGGTCGCCGGTCTGCACGCCCGCATGTGGCAGGGCAAATGCTTTGAAGAGCAGGATGACATCACCAAGGCGATGGGCATCTACGAGGAACTCCTGGATCACAGCAAAGGGGCCGAGAAGCCGACCCCGCCGCTGAAACACTTGCAGGATCGGGTGCTGGTCTTCAAATTGATTTGCCTAAACCACGACCAGCGCAAGGACTATGCGCTGGTTCGGGATCTGGCCAACGCATGGATCAAGGAGAACCGCCCTGCGCTGTCAACCCGCGCCGGGCTGGGCATTCAATGGGAACTGGTCCGCGCGATGGAAATGCTCTCGCGCCGCGAAGAGACGCCCGCCGCCGACCGCACCAAGCTGCTTCAACAGGCGCTGACGACCGCCCGGAGCATCAATCGGTATCAGGGAGAGTTCAAAGACGTCTCGACGGCGATGATCCAGCGGCTGATGCTCGATCTGGATCGGGAACCGGGCGACCCCAAGGATTTTTCCACCGCGTTTGGGATTGGACGGAACCTGATTGACGACATCAAGAATCGCAACAAAGCGATCGACGAAGCCCGCGGCGCCGAGCGCGACCGGCTGGTGGCCGATTTGCAGCCGACCCTCAAAGAGGCTGCCCGCATCTTCAGCCTGGCGCTCAGCCTGGCCAGCCGCAAGGACGACGAAAAGGAAATCAATCGGGCGCGGTACTTCCTGTCCTATGTGTATTTCCGGCTGGGGGACTACAGCTACGATTCGGCGATCCTCGCGGAGTTTGTCGCCCGCAAATATCACCAGAAGCATCCCGACCAGGCGCTTGAGGCGGCCTTCCTGGCGCAGGCCGCCTACACCCAGGCTTTTAACCGCGCTCCCGAAGCATCGCGCGAGCCGGATCTGGCGCGGATTCTCTCGATGTCCGAGTTCATCACGAACAACTGGCCCGACAGTGACAAGGCCCAGGATGCCCGCATGTCGCAAGGGGCGCTCTTTACGCAAATGCGCCGTCCCGCCGAGGCGGCCCGCTGGTATCTGCAAGTTCCCGAGTCGGCCCCGCAATACCTGGAAGCGCAACTTGCCGCGGGAAATGCTTTCTGGTTTTCTTACCTCGACGAGTCGATCCGCCCTGAGGCGGAACGCCCTCCCAAAGAGCAACTGGACGGGTTGCTCTCCCGATCGCGGGAGATTCTGCAAAGCGCCCTCACCCGCTTCGAGGCGCAGTTGCCGCCGACTCTCTCCCAGGTCGATTCGATCAAACTGGCGAACCTGACGCGTGCTAAATACTCCTATGCGCAGATCCTCAACGGGAGCGGCGACTTCCCGGGAGCGCTTGCACAACTCGTGGAAGGGCCGCTGTCGGTCGTGGCGGCGGTCGCTCCCCCCGAAGGGGACGAGCGCCAGCGCCCCCACTCGCGAGGGAGCATCCAGGGGCGAGAGTTTGCCGGGATTGCGCACCAGCAGGTGCTCCGCGCTTACGTCGGGACGCAAAACCTCGACAAGGCCCGCGCCGAAATGAAAGAACTGGAGAAGATCGAAGGCGCCGGCGGCGGAGCCGCCATGACGCAAATCTCACTGCAATTGGGGAAGGAACTCGAAAAAGAGGTCAAGCGGCTGCAAACCTCCCGAGATTCGCGGCTGAACGACGTGCTCAGTTCGTTCGAGACCTTCTTGGACGACATGTCGACCCGCAAAGAGGGTCAGGACTATTCCAGTCTCAAGTGGGTGGCGGACACCTATGTGGCGCTCGGAGAGGGGCTCGAATCGGGAGACCCTGCCAAGGCGACCAGTTACTTCTCCAAAGGGGTCGCCGCGCTGCAGCAAATCATTGATGCCGAAAAAAACTCCCCTGGCTTCGTCCCCTCCGGCGCGCTGACGGGAGTGCAACTCCTGAAGGTCGCAGGCCTGCGCCGCCAGCAGGCGTTTGACGAGGCACTGCGGCTGGTGACCAGCATCCTCAAACAGCGAACCAAGGCGCTCGACGCACAAGTTGAGGCGGCACGGATCTACCAGGATTGGGCGGCGCGGGGAGGTCCGAACGATCGCGGGAAGTGGAGCCTGGCGATCAACGGCGATCAGCGCTCCAAAAAGAAAAAGCCGGAAGAGCGGGTGATTTGGGGCTGGTTCGGCATCGCCCAGCGGCTGGAAGCCAGTCTCCTGCAGGGGCTGGAAACGAACTCTGAACACGAGCAGCAATACCTCGACGCGCGCTACAACGTCGCCTGGTGCCGCCTGCAGGATGCTTTGAGCCAATCGACTCGCAAGAAGCGCGAGCCGCTGCTGGATCTGGCCAAACGGGACATCATCGTGACCGCCTCGCTCAGCCCGGAGCTGGGAGGAGGAGCGACCTGGGAGAAATTCAACAACCTGTATCGCACCATTCAAAAGGAGCAGATCGATTCGGGGATCGTGACGGATCCGATCGTGGACCTGGAAAAGCGGGCGCGTCCAACCACTGCGGATCGGAAGGGATCCAAAACCAACCGGAAGTCCGCTGCCAAGAAGACCAGCCCAACGTCGCCAGGGGGAAGCCCCGCTGAGGGAACCGAGAAGGCCGCCCCGACGGGACGGGGTGGCAATGTGCTCGGGTGGGTGCTGCTGGTTCTGGCCGTATTCGGCAGCGTGGGCTATGGAGTCTACCGCTTCCGGCCAGGCCAGCGGAAAGCGTCCGGCGGCCGCAGTCCCCCGCAGGTGAATCCGGAATCGCCCGCTCGTCCCAAATCCAAAACGGCTGCCCGTTCGCGCCCCTAAAGGAACAGCGACTAGCAGCTCAATCCAGGAAAAACCGTTCAGCAGGAGAGTTTCATTCATGATACGTTTCCATCGGAACATCGGCTTAGGCGCAGCGACCGTGGTGTGCCTGGTGCTCTCGTCGGCGTCGGGCGCCGAGACCATCACTCGTCGGGGGGACAAGCCCGTTTCCGGAGACGTCACCGGGAGTTCCCGGCTGGAAGTCACCATCAAGGTGAAGAATCCCAAAGAAGAAACGGTGGCGATCCCGGCCAATCAAATCCAAAACATCGCCTGGACGGGTGAATCCCCCGAGGCGAATCTGGCGCGCAGCGATGAAGCGGCCGGACGCTATCAGAAAGCGCTCGACGGCTACGCCAAGGCGCTCCAGGCGAGCAAGTCGACCAATCCCCTGGCCAAACTGGACCTGGAGTACAACTCGTTACGGACCACGGCGCGGATGGCGCTGGCGGATTCATCGCGCGCCGGTGAGGCAATCAAGCGGCTGGAGGAGTTTCGAAAGGCGCAGTCGGATCATTATCGTTCCTTTGAATCACAGAGCCTGTTGGGGCAGCTTTACCTGTCGCAAAAGGACTTTGTGAAGGCCCAACTGGCGTTCGACGCGCTGGCCAAGGCCCCCTGGCGAGACACGCAGCTTGAAGCCAAGATCTTCACCGGCCGCCTGTTGCAGGCCAGCAACAAATTCGACGAAGCCGCCGCCGCCTATGAAGCGATCATCACCGAACAGGCCGCCAACCCCCAGGAAGAAGCGCTCCGTCAGGAAGCGCTGCTCGGAAAGTCGCGCGTGTTGCTGGCGCAGAAGAACTTTGTCGAAGCGCAGAAATTGCTGGAACTGGTCGTGGAGAATGTCGATAGCGACGACTCCAGAATCCAGGCCGAGGCCTATGTCCGGTTGGGGGACAGCCTGCGCGAGCAGGGGAAGGACAAAGACGCCCTCCTGGCCTATTTGCACGTGGATGTGTTGTTTCCGTCCGAAAAGATGCTGCAGGCCGAGGCGTTGTTCCACCTGACGCGTTTGTGGGATCGGATCGGACAAAAAGGGCGGGCCGCGGACGCCCGCGACAAGCTGGAAGGCGAGGAATTCCGCAACACGGAATGGGCCAGACAGTTGAAAGCGCCGGCCGCCGGCGGATGACGATCGGAACCCAGCTCCACCGGCCGCGGGGCGCCCCGGCCGTCCGGTGCTGCATTTCCGTTCGCCATTTCGGGCGTCCGCCCGGTTTTCCCCGCGTCGCATGGTGCGCGACGCTGGCGGGACCGCGGCGGGAGGCGTAAGATGGACTGATATCAATCGTCCGCAGCGGGGTCCAAAAGAACTTCCGCAACGGCGGATGGCACATCAAACACAAGTCACCCACTTCGGGAGAGCTGCACAATGTCATCGGGTTGGAGGTTGGATCGTCGGCGCACGCAGAGCTGGTATGCCCTCGCGGCCTGGTGCTGGGTGCTGGCGCTGACGTTGATTCCCCTGCGCGGCTCCAGCACCGTGTGGGCTCAGGATGAAGAGGCGGAGGAGACGACTGAGGAAGAAGCGGAACCGGCCGCGGATGGCAAACCGGTGGACGCCAAGGGGGGCGACGCGGCCCAGGCCCCCGCCGACGAGAGTTTTTTGGCGTGGCTGTACAACGCCTCCGGGCCATTCGGGATCATGATCGGGCTGGAGTCGTTTTTGCTGGTGGGGCTGATCATCACCTACATTTTGCAGTTGCGGATGCCGGTGTTCATCCCGCCGGAATTCGTCGAGGGTTTTGAACAAAAGCTGACCGCCAAAGATTACCAGGGAGCGTACGAGCTGGCCAAGAACGATGACTCGCTACTGGCCAAGCTGCTGGCTGGGGGACTGTCTAAACTGTCGCGCGGGTACGATGATGCGGTGACCGGCATGCAACAGGTGGCGGAAGATGAGAACATGGCGCTCGACCACAAATTGAGCTATATCTCGATTATCGGCACCACGGCCCCGATGCTGGGACTGCTGGGGACTGTCCAGGGGATGGTCCAGGCCTTCAGCGTCATCGCCCGCTCCACCGTCTCTCCCAAGCCCAGTGAATTGGCAAACGGGATCACGCTGGCGCTGGTCACCACGCTGGAAGGGCTGATCGTCGCGATTCCAGCGATCATCGGCTTTGCCCTGTTTAAGAACCGCCAGGCACGGCTGGTTCTGGAAACCGGGATGGCGGCCGACGGACTGATGAGCCGGTTTGCTTCGATCGGCAAGCGACCCGCCTCGACCACCGCCTCCGCGACCGCTCCAGCGGCGCCGGACAAATAACCAGTTTGTCCCACAGGCTGCCGCGGGACACGGCCAGCACGCGTTTCGGTTTTTTTTCGCCACCACGAACTCGTTTGAGAAGGAATTCCGGTCATGGCCGATACCCCTTCGGTCGACATCGACATGACCCCGATGATCGACATCGTGTTTCAGTTGATCACCTTTTTCATGGTGGTCATCAATTTCGACGCGTCCGATACGGACGAGCGGGTGAAGATGGCGATCAGCGATCTGGCGCGCCCTCCCAAGGTCAAACCGGACACGGAACTCACGCTGCAATTGGGCTACAACCGCCGGACGGTCGATGGGGTTCCCAATACGATCGTCGGCGGGCCGTTCCTGTTCTACGGCGGGGACAACATCCCGGTCCCGCAGTTCGAGACCAAATTCGGCGGGGAATTGCGCCGCGAACTGCTGTTCGACAAAGCCAAGAACAATCTCGACGCCCAGGGACACAGCAAGCGGACGGTGCTGATTCGGGCCGACGCCGAGTGTCCGACGGGCGTGGTGCAGTCGCTGATCCGGCTGTGCCAGACCACCGGTTACGAAAAATTCGCCCTCAAGGTCGCCCAGCCTGAAAACCAATAACGGCGCTCCCGCGCCTCATTCGAAGACTCTCTGGCCATGAAACTCACCAAAGGCTCCGCCGGGCCGGCGAAAATCGCCATCGACATGACCCCCATGATCGATTGCGTCTTTCAATTGATCATCTTTTTTATGCTGACCCTCAAGATTCGGGCCGACGAAGGGGATTTCAACATCAACATGCCGATCGGCATGAGCGCCGAGCGCGATTCGGTGATGCCCGACATCAAAGTCCGGCTGGAATCCAACTCTGACGGTTCGTTGCGGTCCATCGCACTGGGACGCCGCGTTCTGGGGAACGACGATCGGGCGTTCGCGCAACTCAATCATGAAATCCGCGGGATCATCGGCAAGCCGGGGAGCGCCTTCACCCGCGAAGTCGAAGTCGAAATTGACGCCGACTTTGAACTCCACTACCAGTTCGTGGTCAATGCCATCAGCGCCTGCACCGGCGCCGTCGATCCCAAGTCCAAACAGGTCATCCGCTACGTCGAGAAGGTCAAATTCGCTCCGCCGCGTTCACCCCGCAGCCAATGACCTCTTGGCTGGGTTGAATGAAACTTGGCTCCAACGGCGAGACGCCCACGGGCGTAGAGAAGGCATCTGTCCCGCCCCCGCAGGAACCGCAACCATGATCTCAATTCGCGCCCGATGGTTCCTGTTGGCGATTTGGGTGGGTCTGCGAGCTTCTTCGCTACTCGCCGACGACCACTATTGGCCCCACTGGCGCGGACCGCTGGGAACAGGGGTCGCGCCCACCGGCAATCCTCCCGTCGTCTGGGACGACCGCGACGGCAAGAACATTCGTTGGAAGACCCCCCTGCCGGGGCTGGGGCATTCCACGCCGATCATCTGGAAGGATCGCATCTTCCTCACCTCCGCGGTCCCGTTTGGCCCCCCTCTCAAGCCGCGAATCAGCAAGGCACCCGGAGCGCACGACAATTTGCCCGTAACGTCGCGGCAGCGCTTCGTCGTCATCGCGCTGGACCGCCAGGATGGCGAAGTCCTGTGGCAATTCCAGGCGCACGAGGCGCTCCCGCACGAAGGACATCATGAAACCGCGAGTTTCGCTTCGAACTCAGCGGTGACCGACGGCGAGCGGGTGTTCGCCTTTTTTGGCTCGCACGGGCTGTATTGCCTCGACTGGAACGGGAAGGAGTTGTGGCGCGCGGACCTGGGGAAAATGCAACCGCTCCACGGGCATGGCGAAGCGAGTTCTCCCGTGTTGGGTGATGGTCTGGTCGTCGTCAACTGGGACCACGAAGGAGAATCGTTCGTCGTGGCCCTGGATCAGGAAACGGGCCGCGAACGCTGGCGCGTGCCGCGCGACGAGGTGACCTCCTGGGCCAGCCCCATCATCGTGGAGCACGAGGGGCGCCGCCAGGTGATTGTGACCGGAACCAAACGGGTTCGAGGGTACGACCTGACCGACGGGACGGTCCTTTGGGAATGCGGGGGAATGTCGTCCAACATCGTCGCCTCGCCCGTCTATTCCGGGGGGATGCTGTTCACAGGAAGCAGTTATGAAAAGCGAATTCTGCTGGCGCTGCGACTGGAGGGAGCGCGGGGAGACATCACCGGCACCCGGCACGTCGCCTGGACGCGCCAGCGAGGCACCCCCTATGTCCCGTCGCCGCTGCTGTACGATGAAGCGCTCTATTTTCTTGGCCACTATCAGCCGGTCTTGTCGCGGGTCGACGTCCGCACGGGTGAAGACCGTCCGTCGCCGATGCGGCTGCAAGGGCTGGACGACATCTATGCGTCCCCCGTCGCCGCTGCCGGACGGGTTTACGTGACCGACCGGTTCGGCACAACGCTCGTGCTGCGGCATGCGGACGCGCCCGAGGTCTTGGCGACCAACCGGCTGGACGATCACTTCAGCGCCTCGGGAGCGATTGTCGGCGACGAACTTTTTCTGCGCGGCCACAAGGCGCTGTATTGCCTGGCCGAGCCGTCGCCGCGCGCCGCCTCCGATGCCGATTGAGGCCGCGAGTCCGTCGCTCCATCAGGTGCGGCTGGCCGAGTTCTCCGAGCGCGCCGAGGCCGGAGGCTGTTGCGTCGCCTGTTCAATCCGGACCAGCCGCTCGCCGAGCGATTCGATCCGTCGGGCGACCTCCTGCGTTGTCTGTTCCATCCCTCCGGAGATGAGAGTGATCACCCCCAGAAACAGAAGCATCTGCCCGGCGGTGGTCACCAGCCAGCCGGTCGTCGCATAATGACCGGGACCGCCAAAGTAGCCGATCAAAACCAAAGCCGTTCCCACCGTCAGCCCTCCCACTCCCAGGTAGGCAAAGAGCTGTCCCACGAGCGTCACCCATTTCGAACCCCGATCGGTGCGGGGAGCCGTGGGTACGGCAATGAAATGCGGCGGGCTAAAGGCATGTGGCGGATGAATCACAAGGTCGGATTGCGGCATGGTGGGGGCGCGGGGGGCGGCCGTCGGAGCGGCAGGCTGCCGCGGAGTGCGGTCCAGAACCTGATTCTGCGGCGGCAGGACCGGATGTGAGGCATCCACCCGCATTTGCGACTTCCCCTCGGAACTCGTAGAGGGGAGCCTTCCCGGCGACGGTCCGATCGAATCGAGCGATCCCAAAGCGTCTTCACGGGCCCAGCGGGCCAGCAACTCGTGCGGATCGGCAAGGGGCCGCTTGGCATTCGAGCCTCCGACCGATGGCGGTATCACTGCCGCTGGGGCGTTGCTCAATGGCGTGGCGCATTCCGGGCAAAGGGCCGGTTGACCGTCAGACGGGGGACTGATCGTGATGTCGAGTTGACAATGGTCACACCACATCGGGAGGGTTCCCGTAAGGAAGGGGGGTCGCCAGGGAGGCGAGTTTTTGAATATCACAGCGGCGCAACGTCCGAGAGGGGGCCGCATTATCGTCACCGGCGCAATTCACGCAAGACCGGTTTGGGACGGTTTCGGAAGCGGCCCCTACGAAGAGGAAGCCCCCTTGTCAGCCGCTGGAGAACCCGCTACGCTGCCTGCGTGATGCCCAATTCCAACAGACTCCACGAACGCATCGTGATCACAGGGGTCGGGCTGACCAGCCCGATCGGCAATCATCTTCAAGAATTCCGCGCGAACCTATTGGAGGGACGGTCGGGGGTCAGCCCGTTCGAAACCCGGTACATGGGAACCGTCCTGGCCGGGGTATGCCGCTTTGATGAGCTGCGTTACCAGAAGCGTAAAGAGATCCGCCGCGGAACCCGCGCGGGGTCAATTTCGATCTATTGCGCCCATGAGGCGGTCCGCGACTCGCAATTGGACTGGAACGCCGTGACCAAATCGCGGGTCGGGGTGTACATCGGGATCACCGAGCACGGCAACGTCGAGACCGAGAACGAAATCTACGAGATTTCCAAGTACAATTACGACACCGCCACCTGGTCGCACCACCACAATCCCCGGACTGTGGCCAACAATCCCGCCGGAGAGGTGACCCTCAGCCTGGGGGTCACCGGCCCACATTATACGCTGGGAGCGGCTTGCGCGGCGGGAAATATCGGCTTCATCCAGGGGGTGCAAATGCTCCGTCTGGACGAAGTGGACCAGGCGATCGTGGGAGGGGTCTCCGAGAGCATCCACACGTTTGGCATCTTCGCCAGTTTCCGCAGCCAGGGGGCCTTGGCGCATCATCCTGATCCCACGAAAGCGTCGCGCCCGTTTGACCGGCAGCGCAATGGCATTGTCGTCGCCGAGGGGGGCTGCCTGTGCGTGTTGGAGCGGTTGTCGGACGCCCAGCGGCGGGGGGCCAAGATCTATGGGGAAATCGTCGGATATGCCATCAACTCCGATGCCACCGATTTCGTTTTGCCCCATGCCACCCGCCAGGCCGACTGTATGCGCCAGGCGCTCCGGCGGGCTCAAATTGGCCCGGAACAAATCAACATTCTGAGCACGCACGCCACGGCCACTGAACAAGGGGACATCGGTGAGTGCGAGGCGGTGCGGGAGGTGTTCGGGGGGTGCGGCCGCCTGGCGGTGAACAACACCAAGAGCTTCATCGGCCATGCGATGGGTGCGGCTGGGGCTTTAGAGCTTTTGGGTAACCTGCCAGCCTTTCAGGATCGGATGGCCCACGCTACAATCAATTTGGACGAATTGGATCCGGCCTGCGACTGCGGGGCGCCCCAGATCGTGGCCAACACCCCTCGTGAACTGGGGCAGGTCGATTACATTCTCAACAATTCTTTCGGAATGCTGGGGATCAATTCCGTCCTGATCGTCAAGCGTTTTTCCGATTGAAAAAGGCCCGACGAACCGTACCGCATCCCCGCCGGGTCGGGTGCATGCGTTAAGAAGACATCCGCGTCGCGATGCCTGGAGGCCGGGACAATCCCCCGGACTCCCAGTCGAGCGGCGACAAACTGACAAGCGTGGGCCGTCCCCCCCAGAGTGGGGGGCGACCTGGACTATTGCGTAGACTGCTGGAGTGGCTGAATGAATCCGGAAGAAATCAGGCAAATCCTGGCTGACATCCTGTCGCGAATCGTTCCCGACGAGGATCTCTCGGCACTGAACGACGATGTCCCGTTTCGCGAGCAGATCGAGCTCGACAGCATGGACTTCCTCGACATCGTCATGGAATTGCGTAAACAATACCGCATCCAGATCCCGGAAGAAGAATACGGCCATCTGAATACCATGCGCGGGGCCGTCGGTTACCTGACCCCGCTGATGAAGAGCGTGCAAGCCACCGCCTAGTCCTCGTGCATTACGACACCCTCATCATCGGGGCGGGGCTTTCGGGCCTGGCCGCCGGGATCCGGCTGGCGTATTTCGAGCAGCGCGTCTGTGTCCTCGAACGGCACACGACGGTGGGGGGGTTGAATTCGTTCTATCGCCTGCGTGGACGAAATTACGACGTCGGACTGCACGCCGTTACCAACTTCGCTCCGCCGGGGACGAAGACCGGCCCCTTGAGCAAGCTCCTCCGCCAATTGCGGCTCTCCTGGGACGATTTCGCCTTGGCGCCGCAGACCGAATCCCGCATCGATTTTCCCGGCTGCCGATTGCGCTTCAGCAATGACTGGGCGCTGCTCGACTCGCAGATTGCCCAGTGCTTTCCCAGCCAGGCGGACCCGTTTCGACGCCTGACACGGATGCTCGACGAACAAAACATCGCCGGAGGGATTGGGCCTTACGCTACCGCCCGCGCGGCGCTCGGCGCTTTTCTGACCGACCCGCTGTTGATCGAGATGCTCCTGTGTCCGCTGTTATTTTATGGCAGCGCCACTCCGGGGGACATGGAATTCGCTCAGTTCGTGATCATGTTCCGCAGCATCTACCGGGAAGGATTCGGACGCCCCCGCGAGGGGGTCCGGCGGATCATGAAACAGGTGGTTCGGCAATACAAAGCGCTGGGGGGCGAACTGCGACTTCGCGCGGGAGTTCGCCGCATCAGTATCGACGGCGAGCGTGCCGTGGGAGTGGTCCTGGAGGATGGCACAGAGCTCACGGCCGATTGCATCCTGTCGTCCGCCGGCGCCGCTGAGACGTTTCGGCTGTGCGCCGCCGCCGATGGCAGCCCGTCGATCGAGCAGAGGGACGCCGAATTCGCGCCGGGGGACATCACGTTTGTGGAAACTCTGGCGACGCTCGATCGCCCTCCCGCCGCGCTGGGACATCGTGAAACGATCATCTTCTATAGCGAAACCCCCCGCCTGGCTTACGAAAACCCCGCGCTGCCGTGCGACTTGCGGAGCGGGATCATTTGCTCCCCCAACAATTTCCAATATGCCGAACCACTCCCCGAAGGGATGGTCCGGATCACGGCGCTGGCAAACAAGGACTATTGGATGGACCTTCCCGAGCCGCAATACCTCCAGGCCAAGCAGGACTGGTACGACCAAATTGCCGCCGCAGCGCTGCCGCACATCCCCGATTTTCGCCCCGCCACAATCGATCGCGACATGTTCACTCCGCGGACGATCCGCAAGTTCACGGGACACCTCCACGGCTGCGTGTATGGCGCCCCGCGCAAGAGCTGGGACGGTCGCACCCCCTTTGCCAATCTGTACCTGTGCGGCACCGACCAGGGGTACTTGGGGATCGTCGGTTCGATGATCTCGGGGATTTCCATGGCCAACAGCCATGCCTTGCGACAGTAAGCGATCCCCGACTCGTTTTCGTTGTTTGACAGGAGTCTGCCATGAGCTCCCACCTCCCGTTGCCCGCGGAATCCGCAGCGCGTTCTCCCGATGCGCCGGGTGTCGAGGCCTCCCCCGGCGTGCGGCTGCGGCTCTGGCCGGCGCTGCTTTTATGTGCCGTGCAATGGATTCTGATCACCGTTCCGCGTTGGCTGATTCCAGGGACATTGATTCACTTCTATTTGATGTTCTCCCCCGCGGTCGTGGCAGTGTTCCTGGCGCTGTGGTGGGGGATTTGGAGTCAAGCCCCGAAACGGGACCGCTGGCTGACGCTGGGAATCGCCGGCCTGGGTGGGGTCGGAGCCGCCCTCTTCTCGGATCGGTCCGCGCCGTTGGTCTTGTTCCTGGTGGGGCTCCCCACGCTGACCACCGCGTGGACGGTGTGGCTGGCGGGTTCCACGCGGCTCAAGTGGTCCGTTCGGCGCTTGGGACTGTTCGCAACGATTCTCCTCGCCTGCGGATATTTTACGTTGATTCGCGTCGATGGCACCGATGGCAACATCAGTGCCGAGACAAGCTGGCGCTGGGCTCCCACGAAAGAAGAGCGACTGCTGCGGGAATCCCCTCTGGTCGGTTCGAAGGCGCCAGGGGGAGAGTTGGTCGTGACGCTGCGGCCCGGCGATTGGCCGGGGTTTCGCGGCGCGTCGCGCGACAGTCGCGTCGCGGGGGTTCAGGTGGCGGACGACTGGACGCAGGCTCCCCCGCCACTGGTTTGGAAAACGCCGATCGGACCGGGCTGGGGATCGTTCGCGGTGGTCGGCGGGAGGCTGTTCACGCAGGAGCAACGGGGGGAAGAGGAAGTGGTCGCCTGTTACCGAGCGATGGATGGTGAATTGCTTTGGGCGCATCAGGACAGGGCCCGATTCTGGGAAGTGATCGCCGGAACCGGACCACGCGCCACGCCGACGTTCCACGACGGGCTGGTCTATGCCGTGGGAGCCAACGGCAATTTCAATTGCCTCGATGCGGCATCCGGAGAGTGCGTCTGGAGCACACAGCTCAATGATGCAGCGCAGGTGAAAGTGCCGGAATGGGGCTATTCGTGCTCACCGCTGGTCGTGGGAGAGGTGGTGGTGGTCTTGCCGGGACGCCCGGACGGCGGAGCCGTTCAGGGGTACGATCGTCGCTCGGGAGAGCGGCTTTGGTCGCGCGGCGCGGGAACCCATTCCTACAGCTCGCCCCAACTGGTGCGGTTTGAGGGAATTCCGCAAGTCCTGGCGCTGACTGATGCCGGATTGTCCTCTTTGTTGCCTCAGACGGGGGAGATCCTGTGGACCTACTCCTGGCCAACCGGGGGGATGCATCGAGTGATTCAACCAGGAGTTTTCGAAGACTCGGTCGTGGTTCCGACGTATTTCGGCATTGGCTCACGACGCGTGCGGATTTCCCGGAAGGAGCATCAATGGAACACCGAACTGATCTGGGAAACAAAGGACTTGAAGCCCTATTACAACGACTTCGTGGAACTGAAGGGAAGCGCCTACGGCTTTGACGCCAACATCTTCTGTTGCATCGATCTGGCCACCGGCAAGCGCCGCTGGAAAGGAGGGAGATACGGCTATGGACAGGTGCTGCTCCTGCAGGATCAAGAGCGATTGTTGGTGTTGTCCGAATCAGGCGAAGCGGTGGTTCACAAAGCCGACCCCGAGCGTCACGTCGAACTGGGGCGCTTCCAGGCGTTGGAGGGGAAGACGTGGAACCACCCGGTGATCGTCGGCAATCGACTCTACCTCCGCAATGCCGAGATGATGGCCTGCTATGACCTGGCCCCCCAGTGAGCGCCGCACCGATTTCGTAGGCCCGAGTTCTTTTCACACCGCCACGCCACTTCCCTCGGCCAAGAAAGCACTCGAAAACGCCGGGAAAATCCATAGAAATCATAGATGATCATGATCACCTATGGACAGCATGACATAACATGTTACTTGTCAATAGGTTACGCAATGGACAGCGCCATACATGATCATCCGGTTTGAGTTCTGTCGCTGTGGTCTGAGGTGCATCGTTGGAGATCATGAGAATCTCCGACGAACCGAATACCCAAGAATCCCAACGATCGCTGCTCAGCCCGAGTCCTGGCTCTGCTGGCGACCACCAGGATTCGCGTATTCACGCGCGCAAACCAAATGCCGCTGACACGGTCGGACACCGCGAATTACCCCGAAGGGGTATGACCCCAAAGTCCAGGGTCGCGCAGCGCACCCTGGGTAGGGCCTTCAGTGCGTTGCTTTGTTATGTGTCGTTATGTGTCCGATGCCCTGGTGAGTTGACTCGCGGGAACACCAAGCCATACTGCGACGTTCATGACCTCGGGTAGAGTCGTTCGTCCGCCTTTCGCCAGGCCCTTCAACTGCTGCGGAGTGATTCCGCCGATGGCATTCGCGACCTCTTTCCACGACATGTTTCCCGCTGTGCGCTTCTGATCGAGAGCACTGAAGATCGAGGCCGTATCCCAACGAAGAACCTTACCGCTGTCAGCGGGACGCAGCGAAACCAGAGCGCCACCGTAGTCGGGAACGAAGCTCTCTGGCGCGCGTCCTAGCCATAGCAAGATTTGCAATACTCCGTCCCCTTCGACTCGCGGGCTCTTGCCGATCCCTTGGATTGTAGATGCCGACACTTTTGCAAATCGTTCCGCAATTTCTTTCGCCACGCCGCTCCAGGTGAGCCCACGTCTCGTGCGCTCATCCTCAATCGCAGCGTACAACGCTTTGAGGTCAAAGGTTCCGGCCATGCCGATTATGTTCCTCGCGGTTGGCAGTGAGACATTCGTGGCGGACGCTGCCAGCGTCCGCTGCCGACGCAAGCTGCGTCGGCCACGCTCCGTAAACGTCCCACCCGTCCCCGCGAGCCGTATCGATTGCGCACCTCCGCAACTCTCTGCGGAATTCGTCTTGGACCGATTCGTGGCGTCCTGGTGTTCGATGGAGTGCAAATCGGTTTGCGCAAG
>JBJXGA010000355.1:0-3160 GCA_046152955.1 Planctomycetales bacterium
TTTGCGATTCAATTTCGCATGTGGAATTCCTTTTGGCAGGCGTTCTGAAGGATCTCCTGGATTTTGCGGACTCCCCGTGGGGTTCGGAGCTGCTTCGCCAGCAGCTCGATCTCGTTGCATTCCGTCAGTTGCCGAATGGCATGGCACGGCCCGTAGGTCCGCTGCTGTTGCCACCAGCGCCGCTGCTGGCGTGTCAGGTTGCGGCGACGCAGTTCGCTCGCGCGGTACCACTCCAGGTACAGAAACGCGGCCAGCGCGAACTCGACCCACTGTTCGACGGCGCCGAACCGGCGGAACCGGTAGCGGTGAAAACCGAGGTTCGACTTGAGTTCTTTGAAGATCAATTCGATCTGCCAACGCAGATCGTAGAGTTCGACAATCTTGGCCACGGCGAGTGTCTGGTCATTGGTCATCAGAATCTTCTGCACGTCGACCGCTTGTCCCTTTTGTGGACTTGTTTTTGTCGAAAAGACGAGTCGCACTCGGCCAACCGATTGCACCTCTCGCCTCTCCTGATGCACATAGAACGTGCGGCATTTCGCTTTCGGTCCCACCCGGTATCTGGACGCTCGACGCTGGGCGGCGAACTCACCAGTCCCGGGATGCAACCTGACGGGCTTGAACTGGTCAGCGGAAAACTCCGAAGCCAGAGACCAGACTTTCGGACGCGGCTTGGGCCCGGCGACGACCCGTTCCGTGTTCATCGGCACGATCCAGCGATATCTGCATTGTTCGCAGACAGCGTGAATCGATTCGGCATCAAACGCGGTGTCTCCCAGAACGATGACATCCGCCCCGACGCTGGACGGCAACTCACGGATCAGATCCGCCGCCAATTCGGTCTGCCGACGGTAGGGCAAACCGTTCTCTTTGCAGTAGTCTTTGGTGTAGTAGCTCTTGAAGAACGGGATGCGGACTCCCTGGGGAGTAATCAGCAGGCCCATCACGAAGCAATGGCACTGCTTGCGGGCCAGGACATACCCAGATTTCCGCTTCTTGCGGTTCTTCCGGGACGATTCCTTTCCCATTCGAAACGTGTTCTGGGTTTTTGTTCCCTGCTGGCTGCAGTAGGTCTGGTCGACAACGAACAGATACGTCCCCTTCGGAGCCGACAGGATCAATACGGCGTCCCGAAGCGTCGACAGAATCTCGACGGATCCCCAGAACTTCCGACCGAGGAAGCGACCGAGCTGAGCGCGGTGCCGGGGTTCTGTACGAATCGAACCAGCCGCCTGCGACGCCGACATGCGGCCGCGGTGCATCAAGAACGCGACGATCAGTCGAACCGCCAGTGCGTGACGGGTGGAATTCAGCTTCAGCAGGCCCACGAATTCGTTGAGTTTCGGCACCGCACCCTGCATCATGCACATCGCGAGGCTCCTTCCTCTGCTGGTGAAACCATCGGGGACCCACTCCCTGATCATTCATCCATCCGGCAGTTGCGCAGGAGCCTCGTTTTCTGTCAACGCCTCTCGCGTCGTCGGCTGACGAAAAACGCGCAACTTCAAAAGTTGCCAGGACGGTTTGCTTGCTTCGTCCGTTCTCCCAGCGGTTCTCGACAATAATCGAATAATGAACTGCGTCAAAAAACTCCGGAAACAAATTGAAGACGGGTCAGGGTCGGCATTCCCAGTTCCCAGTGAATCGGATGCGATCATGACAGTTCTGAAACAGGCTTCTGCAAGATCACTTTGGCGGAGTTCAACCGTCGGGCACAGGCTCGCCCAGTTGATACCCGATTCTGGGCAACAGGGCGCAATCGGGATCGGCCTGCCTCGCCAGATTCAATGCGGCGGCTGCGCCGACGTGGTCGCCGGCGCGCCATCGGGCGACCGCCAGCAGCGACAGCGGCAGCGCCCTGTCGCGGCCTCGAAATGATTTGATCGACTGATCGATCAGCGTCAACCCTTCGTGAACATCCCCCGTCATCGCCAGGACCGCGCCCCGCACCGCCCGGATGCCAGGAGTCCAGGGAGCTCGCCGAAACGCCTGGCCCGACAAATGATCGGCCTCCCACAGCAGCTCGCGTCGAAAGAGCAGTACGTCGATGAGCGCGAGCCGCCAGTACTCCCCGTCGGTTCGTCCCGTCTCGATCAACGACCTCACACCCACCTGAATCAGCAAGTCCCGCGCGTGGTTGAGCTTTCCCCGCAGAAATTCCACGTGAGCCAAGCCGGCCAATCCCACGGCATGACCGGGCGATTCATGCAGCCCCGACTGGTAATGTGATTCCGCAAGTGGAAGTTCGTTTCGGTCGGCGGCCGCCGCGCCAGCCAGCCAGAAGTGCGACAGTCGCAATTGTTGCAGCCGGTCGCCATTACGAAACGGCCAAGCCAGCAGCCCCAGACCGTCGGACTCCAGCTTTCCCAGTTCCGCGCGACGTAACCGGAACGGGAACAGATTCACGAGCAGCAGCAGATTCATGAAGATCTGGGGCGCGAGAAACGCGTGAACCACCAGCGATCTGGTGAGAATCCAACCCGCCACAGCCGCCGAGATCGCCAGGATGTTGGCCAGGCAGCCGCCGAGAAGGAAAACACATACCCGCAGCCGCAACCATTCTCCGGGTTTTGGAGCGGCGAGCGTGTGACCACCGAAGGGAACGCTGTTCAAGACGAATTCACAATCACGGAATCGTCGTCGAAAAAGGACCGAGCCCCCGGCCGCCAGGGCGATCCGATAGATCGACAGCCCCGCGAGACGCCCGAGGACCGCATGTCCCAATTCATGAATCAGGCACGCCAAGACCAGCGCCGGCGCGATCAACGCGGCGGCCAAAGTCGCCACGCCGAGCGGGCTGCGACTGTCGCGAATCAGCAGCGTGGCCGAATACACCAGCAAACAGAACGAAACGGCGACCCAAATCAACGTCCACACCGTTTGCTGGCGGGCCGTGCACGTTGGACACCAGGACCACCGGATGCGACGGGTGACGTCGAGCAGCGAGAACGCCTGCACATCGTCAGACTGGACACCGCAGCGCCGGCAGCGCATCGTCGGACAGTCCAAAGTTCCCGGGGACGCGTCGGGCTGACGTGAAAGCGACATTTAGGCGAGCAGCTCTTCGATCACCCGCGCCTTGTAGACGTCGGTCAGCCGCTCTTGTCGGCTGTTATGGGTGAACGTCAGTCGTTCGTGATCCAACCCCAACAGATGCAGA
>JBJXGA010000356.1:0-7228 GCA_046152955.1 Planctomycetales bacterium
CGATGAATGAGCTGAGGTAGGGCTGACTGTCGGGAACCCCCTCCTGCACGCGCTTCTCCGATTGGCCGCTGAGCAGGTTGTGCATCGCGTCGAAGTGATTGCTGATCGCCCCCGGATGCGCCATGGAGTTGATGAGTGTGAAATGGTCGGTCAGCATCGCCAGCCGGGTGTGCATCTCATTGATGAGCATCCCCGGAACTTTGGTGGCGATCGGCTGGTACGGGCCGCGATAATCCAGCGGCGCATCGGGCTTCATATCCCAGGTGTCAACGTGGCTGGGGCCCCCACAGAGGAGGACAAAGATGCAGGATTTGTCCGAGGGAACGGCTTTGCCGGAAGCGTCGGTCTTATCACTCCCCATCACCAGTCCCGGCACGCCGAGAGTCAGCATCCCCAGGCCGCTGGCGATGAGTGCTTGCCGTCGGTTCAATTGCAGATCGTTCATGCCACAGCTCCCGTGTTCAGATGGACTGAATCTTGAGGACGGATTCTAGCCGAAGCAGCGATGCAACTCCAGATCGGACGGTTCATTGGTCCAATCGCGGATCCTGAGTTTTCGTTGCGGTGGTCTTGAGTGTGGGCCGTTACGGAGTTTCCGGGAGCGACGCTGCCGACCGGGTCGCGCGACGCTCACTCCCCACCACCTCGGCCCTCCCTCGCCGGGGGGGAGGGAGAATCTTGTGCCTGAGATTTTTTTGATTGGGAAGCTTCAACTCTTCCGATTGGTTGCTCTGCCGTGCCGCTTGGTTACCCTGCTCTTCCGACTGGTTGCCCTGGTAGTCGCTCTGCACTTTCGCCGAGCCGGTGGGGACGGTGCGGTTTTCGCCGGTCGTTCCGGAGGGGTTGATCAGAAATGTTCCCCGTCGCAGTCGTGGTCATGGCCGCAGTCGTGGTCATGATCATGTCCACAGTCATGCTCGTGCCCGAGGTCATGCGCACACTCGGCGTCGTCCAAATCGGGCAGGTTGAATTTGGGGGACCAGGTGAGCGTCATGTCGAGTTGGCCGGTGGCGGTTTGGATGGCAATCGTTTCAGTTGCTTCGTCTTCCAACAGACTGTGGCGGTCGACAAATAGAGGAACCGCCCGCAGGCAACCCTCCAGGAGGTGGAGTTCCCAGGGGCGTGGCAGGGGATTTTCGTGCGAGGGGTCGTTGTCCAGGACCAACGGATACGCCTCGGGAGTGGGGACCGGCCAGCCTCGTTCTTCGCAAGCGAGCAGGTCGGCCATCGGGATTTCGAACGCTTCGCTATAGACCAGGGAGCGGGCGTGCCCCGTGTCTTCCAGATCGGCCTCGTCCTCCCACCACATCGTCTGGATCGTCTCCAGGTCATCATACAGCGCCAGTCCCAGCGTGACATTGCTCTGTCCCATCGGAACGGCGTAATAGGGCTCGCGTCGATAACGGGTGAACTGCGGACATTCGATGCGGATCGCCGTCTCGACCGGAACCCTGGACCAGGGAGCGTGCCGAAAATATTGATCCGACGCCTGAAAGAAACTTCCGACCTGTTTGATGTCGATCCCGCGGATTTGAACCAACCCCTCCTGCTCCTGCTGCGACAGAAACATCTGCTGCATCTCCAGTAGGATGAACTCGCTTTCGGAAAGTTTGGGACGGACGATGCAATCGACGCCGATTTCTTCCAGATGCGGCCGAACTTCGTCCCAGACGGGACCATCCAAGACCTGGATTTCGCTCGGGCGATGGGGCTTGCCCACCAGCGGTTTCACGATCGCGGCGGCCACGACATCGAACACCTGCGCGGGTGTCGGCGGGCCGACAACCATCTCCTGCCCGAGGATCTTCTCCCCCGTGACGTTCGCCACCACGATCGACCAGGGACGGATTGGCATCTCTCCCTCTTCGAACCAGGTGGCAACTTTCGTGAAGGTGGCCTGCCATTGCGTTCCGTAGCGGAGCGCCGGTTTCTTCAACCGCCGCTTGACGGAGTCGGTCGGCCCGATGGCCGGCTTGCCCGGGTGCTTGGCCCGATACAAATCGAACATGACTTGCCGTAACCAAGTGATGCTGCCGGGGGTATAACGCCAGCCGCCGGCCATTTCTTCCAGATAGCGGTCCGCCTCTTCCTTGCTGCCGGGGATCAAATCCCAATCTCCCCCCGAGTCGCGGGGCGCCAGATCGAGAAGCATGGGGACGACGAATTTGTTGCGCCGCCGCGCCGCCGCGAGCGCTTTGCGAGACTCCGTGGTGTCACCTACGCGGCGAAAGAGCGCCAGCACTTGGGTAAACATCCACAACGTCGACGTTTCGTCGAACCGGTTCAGCAGTTTCGCCAGTTCTTCGTCTCGACCCAGCTCCAGCAATCGCCCCGCCAGCAGGTAGCGAATACCCTGGTCATCGGCGGGATTGAGTTTGAGCAGACGGAGCAGCTTCCGGACCGATTCTTTGCGCTTTCCGACGTCCCACAATTTCAGGGATAACGCCAGGCTCGCGCGCATGTACGGACGCGATTCCGGCCGCCTCCAAAAACCACCCCTGTATTTGTCTAAGATGTCGTCGTCCCCCAGCGACCGCATGGCTGCTTGCACCCCTTGCGTGCAGAGATTCAGCGCATCGCGGCAATCCACGGTGTGTTCCGCGAGCAGGGTGTAGGCGTCGGCACAATCCGGGTGGAGTTCGATCGCGGACCACGCCAAGTCGATCGCCTGTGCGTCATTTTCGGCATCAAACGCCATCAGAACACGGTGGTTCGCCAGGCTGAGCCGTTGCAGGTCGGTCAATTCTTCCCTCCCCGAATTCATCGGGGACTGTCGGGAGGTCCGACGCCTGGGCTGGGGACCGGAAGAATCGCCGGGTTCAATTGGAGTGTTTTCACGAGCTCGCGGTCGGCGAGATTTGGCCATGCGTGGCGGTTCCTGTGGCAAAACGTATGTTGGGGTCCGCCGAATCCGCACCCGGTGCGGCTCGTGGGAATTTCGTACCCGCCGTCAATTCTAGAGGAACTGCCGGTTGTCCACCACTGGTGGCGATGCGGGTGTGTCAGCCCCTCGTGGGGTGGTCGCGGTTTCAGGAATCAGAGGCAGACGCCCCGCATTTGCCTTGGGGGGGGCAAGCCGGTTCCCCAGGGAGCGCGAGGGCTTCGGGATAGCGCCGGTCAAAATCATCGAGAAAACGATCAATTTGATGGAAGCCGTAGCGGTGCATTCTCGGAAACCAGCGTTGCACCCAGCCATCGAGTTGCGCGAAACCGTCGGGGGAGAGGATGAGCCCTCCCAGGAGCAGCAGCGGCGTGCCGGGGACGACCGGGAGCAGCAGTCCCGCGACTCCGGCCGCCACGACCACCATCCCCACTTCAGGAGGAAGATTGCGGAGCCGATCGCGAGTCCGTTCGGCGTCGCGCGCGTCACGCTCGGCGACAGACGACTCGGGTTGAGGCACGGGGGCCAGCGGGGAGTCGGAAGTGGTGTTCATGGGTGTGCGGCGAGTTGAATCACAATTCGAACGTCGGTTTTCGGAAGAACGAAAAGCGGGAAAAATTTCCCGCACTCCATGACTAACCGCCGGTTTTGCTTTTCAGGTCGATTCCCATGTCGGCGAACAGGAATCGCATGTCTTCCCAGACGTCCTTTTTGGCCGCTGGATTGCGGAGGAGGTACGAGGGGTGGTAGGTACACAGAACCTTGGCGCGGCCATGTTCAAAAAAGCGCCGCCGCAGTTTGCCGATTGTGACGTCGGTCTTGAGAAGATTTTGCGCCGCCACTGTTCCCCAGCAGACAATGTACTCCGGATCGATGATGTCCAATTGGCCGTCGAGGTACTCGCGGCAGTTTGCGCACTCCGCAGGAAGCGGGGGGCGGTTCCCTGGGGGACGGCACTTGAGGACGTTGCAGATGTAAATCTCTTCGCGTGTCAGGCGGCAGGCGGCGATGATCTGATTGAGGAGCTGGCCGGCGCGGCCAACGAATGGTTCCCCTTGCGCGTCTTCATCGGCCCCGGGGGCTTCGCCGATGAACAGGATTCGGGCCTGGGGATTTCCCACGCCAAATACGGTTTGCGTGCGGGTGCTGGCCAATTCGTCGCAGCGCCGGCAGGCGCGGACGGCGTCGTTGAGAACCTGCAAGCGGGCGAGGCGTGAATTGAGCGAGGCGGGGCGGGGCACGGCGGGGGAAGGCTCCGATGCGGGATGGGGGGGCGCCAGCGGCGTTGCGGCGGGGAATGGATCTACGGAGTCGCGCGGGGAGGCGGCGCGGGAGAGGTCCGCCACGGCCGGCGGACTCGCAGGGATTGCAATCGCTGCCGCGCGGCGTTCCACGAGCGCGTGCGTCGCGCCGGCCGACTGCCAACTGGCAAGTTGCTGCTCAAGCAGCCGGGCGACGTCACAAGGAATGTCCGGTGGCATACAGATCGGGGAGGGGTCTTACTTTGTTTTCGAGGACCGGTTTTTCTTGGGGGGGGGCACAGGCCCCGCCTGCCGGGCTTTGTACCAGTCGCGCCACTTCTGTTCCTGATAACCAAAGTCCTCGCCGGTGAGGGTATTGAGCGCCGACAACACCGCTTCGTTCTGCTCGTCCTTTTGAACGGTGATGGTCTTCATCCTCACGGGGACAGGATTCCCTCCCGTGGAGTACCCGGCGACCTGTCCGCTGGCCAGCAGCGCCTGGACGTCGGGGGGAAGCGACGCCCCATTGGCGGGCATCGACCCATCGGCGCCAAACGTGATGTTCTGATCCGGAACCTGGACTTTGTATCGATGGCGGGTGACCAGCGCCTCGATCAGCAGCGGAACGATCGCATCGTCTCCCAAATCCCCCAGCGCCGCCGCGGCGCGATTGACGATGGGATTCATCTCGCTCTTGAGTCCCCGCAGATAGATGGCCACCGCCCCGTTGCGGTCGATGGTCCGCGCGCCGCGGACCGCTTCTTCGCGAACCGACTGGGAGTCATCCTTGAGCGACTGCTGGGCCAGCGCTTCGAGCGCGCGGCCGCCGCCAATTCGCGAGAGCACCTGGACATAGAGCAACCGGCGCTCCTCGCGGCGTTCATTCTTGAAAGTACGGGTGAGCGCCGCGACGGCGTCGGCATCGCGAATCCCTTCCAATTCGTCGCGTCCCCTGGCCTGCCGATCGACGCGATCGCTGTCCAACCAGCCGCGCCACATCTTGATTCGTTTGAACCACGCTTTCTCGGCCTCGCTCTCCCGTTCCTCCGCTTGCAGGAGTTCCAACTCTTGTGGGAGGACGAATCGGCCCTTGTGTTTGACGTAGCCGCGCGCCAGCATCATCTCTTCCGAGGTCATCCAGCGTCCTTCGTGCCGGACGTGCCCCAGTCCGCGATGCGCCAGTTGATGCTTGGGATCCAGTTCCAAGATGCGGTGCAGATGCACCGCGCGTTCCTTCAACAGCCCGCGCTGGCGGCACCACTCGGCCAGTTCCCAATGGGCGTCGACCGTGTCAGCAGCGGCGCGGCGGAGCGTTTCGTGTTCTTCAGCGACCGCGCGGCGACGAACGACCTGTTCGACGTCGTCGCGCGACACGACGACGGTGGCCCCCGCCAGGGTTCGGATCGTCAGTTGTTCGGGTTCGGTTTTTGGCGGACGACCATTTGCAGCCGGCTGCGGGAGCAATTCCCCGCGCAATTCTCCGCCGCTCTTCAGGTGGATGACGTCCCCCTGCAAGGCGGTGGGAACAAGCGCCGGGAGCGCCGCGAAAAGGAACAGGCAGAGCGTTCGATCATACCGCGTCATGATGGGGCTCTTGGCATCCGCGTACCGGGCGGCTGGCCTGGAATCGGCCTGTGTGGATCGGCTGAAAATAGTCTACCGTCGGATCGCCTTCCAGATGGTCATTTTACGGAGACGCTAATCCTCTGAAAGCCGATCCGTACGCTGCGGCTCGACTCACCTCCGATTGTACCGGTCTTGCCAGTCAATGGGCAAGAAGTCGATTGGTCCGAAACGCCCGGAGAGGACGGATTTAGGGGGTGCGACCGATGGGCGTTGGAGGGGCGAGCCGTGCGGCAATTCGCCGCGGGAGCCCAAACGAAGCCTGGAGGTTGACTCCAGGGGTGGCCGATACAAGACCGATCCGGATCGGCGGGGGGGGGGCAGGGGAGCTAGCTCTCCCGAAAGGCAGTCCCCTTCAGCGGCTCCCAGCGCGAAGGGGGGGCAAGGCAAAAACTGTTCCCTCTGGCGAGCGCCTCCGGTTCCCGAGTAAGATAGATGGCAGCCATGATGGAGGAGCGGGCGGCGCGGGATGGAACCGGCGAATTTGTCCGAGTGCAATGTACATTCCGTGGAGCTTTGACCGATGCTTTCAATCCGCATCCTCCTGTTGTCTCTGGCGGCCCTGCTGGTTGCGGATTTCCCGATCGCGGCCCAAACGGCCGCGCGCGGAGGCTCGAAACTCCCTTCCGAATCGAGTCTCAACCGCTTCGGTCTGACCCGTCGTTGGTGGGGGCATGCCACGGTCAATTTCAATCGGGATAAGCTCGTCTTTCTGACCGTCGATGAGGAATACCTGTTTCTCCAATCGTCGGCCGGTGTGGTGACGGCATTCGACTGCGAAACGGGACGACAGCTCTGGGCGCGAACGCTCGGCTCCCGCGATCGACCGACGTTTCGCGCCTCGCTCAACGACGAGTTGCTGTTCGTCGTCAACGGCATGAAGTTGTACGCCGCGCGCAAGAAGACCGGCGACATCGTCTGGGAGTTGAACCTTCCCGCGCAAGCCTCCTCCAGTCCGGTGGCCGATGACGAGCGAGTCTTCGTCGGTTTCCTGGATGGCAGCATGTATGCCTTCGATCTGGAGAAAATTCAGGATCGGTACAGCGCCGGCTTGCTGCCGCAGTATTCCGCAGAGACGGTCCTATGGCGCTACCGGACGAATCGACCGATCACGATCCCGGCGGTGCCCGGTGGCAAGCTCGTGGCGTTCGCCAGCCAGAACGGGTCATTGTACTCTCTGGCCGCGGACACGCACCGCATGGTGTTTCAATTCGAAACCGACGCCAAACTCTCGGCCCCCATGGTGCGATACGAGAACAATCTGCTGCTGGCCTCAGAGGATTCGAACTTCTATTCGCTGAATCTGCTGAACGGCAAACCCGCCTGGCAGTTCACGACGGGAGTCGTGATTCGCAAAGCGCCAGTGCTCATCGAGGATGAAGTCTACCTGATTCCGGAACGGCACAATCTCTATAAATTGTCCGCGGAAAAGGGGGTGGCGGAGTGGAAACAGCCCGAAATCGATACCTTTTTGTCCGCCAGT
>JBJXGA010000375.1:0-39768 GCA_046152955.1 Planctomycetales bacterium
CGGCGGGACAACCGGTATCCTGCAATCCGCGGGAGAGCCGTTGGGGGACGTGCAGGTAACCGTTTACCGCATGGAGGGAGGGACGCCGCAGCTCAAGGGTTCGGCAATCACCCGCCTGGACGGGACATTCGAACTGGTGACGAAAGGGGCTCAGGGACCGCTGTGGCTGTCGCCGGGGGACTACCGGTTCACGCTGGAAACGGCCGGCTCGCCTGTGGAATTCCCCCCCGAATATGCCCAGGCGGAGATGACGCCACTGGTGATCCAGTGGTCGGCGAAAGAGAGCGAACTGCGACTCTCGGTTCCACCGGGAACGAATTGACCGAACAAAGCCCACGGAGGCTGTTCGCGGCGGTGAACAGTCCCGTCGATCAGGATGCTTCGGTCTCGTCGTAAAACCGATTCGCCTTCTGAAAAATGCCGATCGTGAGGCAGCCATCGGGAGAGTGGGCGGAATGGACCGAACCGGGATCGCGCCAGACAAAGTTCCCGGCTGTGCAGGCGCCGTCGTCATCCACCAGGCTCCCTTGCAGCACGTAGGTCTGCTCGAAGCCGACGTGCTGGTGCGTGGGAATCTTTGTGCCGGGAGCCGATCGAAACAGTGCGGTGAACGCTTCTCCCTGAGGCTCGCGCCACAGCACCTTCATTTCGACGCCGGGTACCCCCGTTGGCTCCCAGGGAAGGCTCGCGACGTCGATGTAGTGTGATCCGGGTACGGCGGTTGACATGTCGGAAACTCCCTGGAGCAAAATTCAAAGGGACGGGACGGGGCTCAATCAATGTGGGGCGCCCTCCCTGGAGAACAGGTTGAGAGGAATTCGAAGTCAGAACGGCGGGCCGTTACAATCGCGGCGGCGCCGGTTTCTGCGGGGGCTGCCAGCCATGCGCCCCGGTCACCTTGAGTTTGCGCTGGTACACCCGGTCGCCGCACGTCGCCACCAGCGTGTCGAATTTCTCTCCGCCGAATCCAAAATTGGAGAGGCGCCCATTCGGAACCGGGATGATGCATTGCACGCGCCCCGCCTGGTCGCAGACCTGGATGCCCATCCGTGTGGCGACGTACAACCGCCCGTCGGTATCGACCCGCAGTCCGTCCGCTCCACTGTCGTCCGCTGTATCGGGGACGTGCAGATGAAAGTATTTCTGTTTGTGTCGCAGCGATCCGTCGGGTTGGACCTGGTAGCTGTAGACCCAATGCGAGCGGCTGTCGGCGACGTACAACAGTGACTGATCCGGAGAGAGCGTCAGTCCGTTGGAGAATCGCAACCCGGAGTCAACCACCTTCTTCTCCCCCTGGGGGCTGATGAACCAAATCTGGCTGGGGTCGGCGCCATTCCAGCCGGGATGGGTCACGTACATGCCGCCATCATGGCGTACGACCAGATCGTTACCGCGGAACCCGTCGGCGATGATCGACATCTTCCCCTGGGGATCGTAAGCGCGAATCTGTTCGGCTCCGGCCGCGACCGAATACAGCCGGCCGTCCGGGCCGAATGCCTGGCCATCGCCGTTCTTCGTCTCGGAGAGAAAGGGGGTCACCTTGTCATCCAGCCCCAGCTTGAAGGTCTGGCTGGCGCCGACGTCGTTGTAGAAGACTTCGCCTCGGGAATTGACCGCCGGGCCTTCGGTGAACTTGTACCCCTCGGCGACCTGTTTCCAACCTTCGCCGGGGATGAGGATTTTCTGCAATTCGGGCGAGCCGACCGGTTTCTTGACAGGCGTCGGCCAGTCTTTCCAGAGCCAGCGGATCGCATCGGGAAATATCTCCGCGGCATGTTTGACGTCATGCCCCCCCTCTCCCCAGGCATGTTCCACCTCGTATCCGGCGAACGTCAGCGAGCGTTCCAGTTCGAGATTGGCCATCCACCAGTCTCCCGCCCAGATGTTCTGATCATTGCTCCCATCTTCCAGGAAGATTCGCAGCGCCTTGGGTTCCACTTTTCGGACGAGGGTCGCGTAGTTGTTTCCCCCCCGGAGTCCGACGTAGGTGCCGACGCAACTGAAGACGCGCGAAAAGGCGTCGGGACGTTCCCAGGCGGCAGTGAAGGAGCAGATGGCCCCGCTCGACGCCCCACCGATGCAGCGGTCGTTGCCGCTCTTGGACAGCCGGATCGCGCGACCGTCCATCGTTTTTTGCCGTTCGACTTCGGGGAGCAGCTCGTCCAGAATGAACCGTGCATATCCATCTCCCAACCCGTCGTACTCGAAGCTGCGATTGAAACGGTCGAGCGCCTGGTCAGTAGGCGCCCGCACGCGGCCATGCATCACAAACACGCCAATCGTGATCGGCATCTCCTGGGCATGGATCAGGCGATCAAACACCTCCGGGGCGTTGTATTGAATGCCATCCTGATTGACGTACACGCAGGCGGGCTTGGCCGGATCGTACTGTCTGGGGACATAGACCCAATAATCGCGCGTTGTCCCGGGAAAGACCTGGCTCTTCTCGAACGAATACTTGGTCACTTCTCCCTTGGGAATTTCGTCCGCCGGGAGCGTGGAAAAATGCCCGACGACAAGACAGACCCAGAGCCAAGCCACAGGGAAATTCAAACAGCGCATGCGACGATTCCTGAAAGGTGTGCAGGGATGCAGCGTGAGGAGGCTCTCATAAACCTTGAGTCAGTTCAGCCCAACTCTCGACATCGAGCAAGCGCGTGGCAAGTCGCTCAAGCACGACCGGGTCGGCAATGTTCTCGATCGTTCTGCGGACCTTCACCGACGGGCGTCCAAAGCGTTTGGCCCCCAGCGTCAGAACGATCCGCCGGGCTTCCGTCGTGCGGCCCTCCTCGCGGCCCTTCTCCAGTCCTTGCTCCAGTCCTTGCTCCAGTCCTTCTTCCCGGCCGACCGCACGTCCCTTTTCCAATCCTTCCTCACGCCCTTCTTCCAGGATGGCCTGGTACGTCGCCGATTCTCTCATCGCGCAAACTCCTTGCAACAATTTACTGGCAAACACAGGATCATATTCTAACCCCATCAACACATAAGTGGCAGCCCAAAGTCGTTCCGCGTCAGACGGGCTGGCCTCGCGCTGGATCCGCCCTTCCATTTCCCGAATCAGGCCGGGCAGTTCGGAACGCTTGACGTTTGTCAGCGGCAACAGCGGCAGTGTTCCGAGTCCCCCAGCCAGAATTCTTCCGGAAGAAACTTCAGCACCGCGTCGTAGGGTTTGGGCATAATGCCCGAATTCTATGGAACGAGGGACGGCCTTGCCAAATCGACCGGCAAGCCTCACCCGCTCCACTTCATTGAACCAACAAAAAATCCTTGCTGTTGAGCAAGCCCCACATCAAGTCCTGAGCCGCTTCGCTCCTTTGATCTCCGTAGGACTGCATAAACTCCAGTCCCACCTGAAGTTCCTCAGCACGGGGACGGCGGGAGAGCGACCAGAGGTACAGCTCTGTCACGAGCTGCTCATCAGAGAGTTTTTGCGCCAGGAGCTGTGCCGGGCGAGCGGCGGGATTCTGAACCCGCCCCAGGATGCTCTGGCCGTTGATGAAGTGCAGCGCCTGGAGCATGTTCGAGTTGTTGTCCCGCTCGCATTCGCAGGCGTCCATCCGTTGTGGCTTGCCGAACAGACTGAGGAAGGGGCTGTCGATATTGGCATCGGGGAGCTGTGCGGCGCGAAAGCCCCCCGGTGCGCCGTTGAAGTTCTCGACGATCCCCGTGGCCTGCACCAGTGCGTCGAGCAGCGCCTCTGCCGGAACGCGCCGCGGCACGGCGTGCGAGAAATTCTGTTCGTCGTGCCGATTGGAGGGCGTCGGAACGCTGCTCCGCTGATAGGTCTCGGAAGTGACGATCCGCCGCATCAGGTGCCGCGGGTCGAAGTGGTGTTCCACGAAGTCCCTGGTGAGCGCCTCGAGCAGTGCCGGATTGATGGGGGGGTTCGTGCTGCGGATGTCGTCGACCGGTTCGATGATCCCGCGATGGAAGAAGTAACTCCACATCCGATTGACCAGCCCGCGGGCGAAATACGGGTTTTCCGGAGCGGTGAGCCAACGGGCGTACGCCTCACGGCGATCGACCGCTTCGGCCAGTTGGGGCACGGCGCCCCCCAGAAACTTCGGGGGCTGCGGTCGCCCCGTCCTGGGGTGGACCGCCGGGCCGGCCGCCAGGTTGACCTGAATCAGCTTCGTGTTGGGTTGCGTGGGAAACCGGGTATCCCCCCGGGCGCTGACTTGCGTGAAGAAACTGGCGACGCCGTAATAATCGGCCTGCGTCCAGTTCTCCAGCGGATGCGTGTGGCACCGGGCGCAGAGCATCCGCACGCCACAGAAGACCTGCGTCGCCCGTTCCACGGTGTCGTTGGTGTCCTTACTGATGGCGAAATAGACGCTGGCCGGGTCGTCGACGACCCCTCCCTGCGCCGTCAGAATTCGCCGCGCGAATTCATCCAGCGGCAGATTGCCTGCGACGGCGCTCCGCAAGAACTCGCGAAACAGAAAGACCGATGTGGGACTGACGACGTTGCGCGAATTCTGGAACAAGTCTCCCCATTTGAGCGACCAGTGATCGACGAAATCCGGACGTTCGAACAGCGCGTCGATCGCTTTGGTTCGCTTTTCCGGATCGGTGTCTGCCAGAAACGCTCGGACCTCGTCAGGTTTGGGAGGCAAGCCGACAAGATCGAAGGAGACCCGCCGCAAAAACTCCTCGTCCCCCGCCAGTGCTGACGGGGCCACCTGCAGCCGATTCAATTTCTCGATGATCGCCCGATCAACCAGATGGCCCTGCGGCACCGGGGTGGGGGTGAACGCCGGGTCGGGAACCAGAACGTTCACGCTGGAGGCGGCAAACGTCCGTTCAAATCGCCCGACCACCGCGGTTTCACCTGCATCCTGCGCGACCACCAGCCCCTCGTCATCGACTTCTGCAAAGCGATTGTTGTTGACCGTGAAGATCCCCAGTCGAGTCACGTCGCGCGACGTGCCATCGCTGTAGTCGGCGATCATCTGCAAGTGGTGTTTCTGCCCCGGTCGGAGCACCAACCGGTCGGGCACCAGCCTCACGGCAACGACGGACGTCCCGTCCGCCAGGTCGCCCGGCGCTCCCTGTCGAATCCACTGGACGAGAATCTCATCGGTCAGGCTCCCCGATCGAAAGCGGACTCCCCCTTCGTGCGGCGCGTCGCCGCGCGGTTTGGAAATGATCAGACTGGCCTCAGGAACCTGCAGGTTCGCGCGGCGACCGAACTGCTCGCGGGCGATCGCCGCATAGTCCTGTTCCGGATCGGCGCCGCGGAGCGACAGTTTGAATCCATTTTTGCCCAGCGAGTAGCCATGACACGCCCCCATGTTGCAACCAGCCCTGGAGAGCACCGGCATCACTTCGTGGCGAAAGCTGTACAGCGGTTCGGCGCCAGGAAGCTGGACCGAAACGGGAATCAGCACCTGTTGACCGGCCACCAAAACGGCGATCTGCGTCTCGCCCGAGGAGACGGGACGCACCCACCCCTGGTCATCCACCGTCGCCACCTGAGGATCGACGCTGGTCCAGCGCGCGGCCCTCCGCAGATCCAGCGCGTACCCGTCATCAGAGGCTGCCAGCACCTGCACCGATTGCGGTCGCCGCGGATGGCGCAGCGTGATCGACGCCGGGTGGACACTCACCGACCCAGCGGCAATCGCCATATCGGACGCAGCCGTTTGATTCTCCGCATTCACCAGGGACAACGGCGAAGCAATCAGCATCGCAAGCGCAACGACCAGGCAGAATCGCTGAATCCACGGCAAGCGGGTGAACGACATAAGCAATGAGCCTTCTTGTAGGTGATTTTCGTGGGCCGACTCTGTGTCGTGCAACTCAGTGGTTTCCCGTGGCTTGATCGACCGAATTCACAACCGGCTGGACAACCAGGATCAATTCGACGTCCCGGCTTTTGACACGCACCGCGGGTTGTTTGGGATCTGGAACAACGTTCGCCGAGAGTTTCAGTCCCCGAACTTCTCCCGCGGGGAGATTCGCTGGCAGAACCAGGTTCACAATGAATTCGTCCGCGTCCGGCGGGACGGTCATCGGGTCCGCTTTGGCGCCGGCCGGCAAGCCGCTCAGCGACACCGGAACCTCTCCGGCAAATCCGTCACGGCGAAGCACTTTTCCCCGCAGGACGACCGTGCCCCCCTTTTGAGGGTCGAGCCGCGCCTCAACGCGTGGGGCGCCGGCCAGTTCCAGTGCGATCGGCATCCGCACCGCCATCCGTCGGACCGGCGCATACGCCGTTGCCAGAACCTGCCGCTTGTCCGCCGTCAACAGATCGGCCTGCACCGTCACGTCATAAACGGGGGCCGGTAGGTCGGGAGGGGCCAGCAGCGACATGGCCCCTTCGACCACGTTGGCCGCCAATTCGACGACCGGCTGTTCGGGACGCAAGGCGCGATTGGGATCGGGCTGACCGTTCAAAATCAGAGGAGGCTGACTGGTCACCAGTGACAATCGGACGAGCGATGTATCGGCCGGCCGAGTCAGCTTGACCGGCAGCGGCAGCCGACTGGCGGGCCGGAGTACCGTCTCGGCGTCTAATCCGCGCCATTCAACCTCAAAATCCGCACCGCGGGCCACGGCTGGCGCCAGACCGAGCTCATTCGTCAGCCATGGTTGTCCGCGTTCCTGTGGGTGACCGGTGAGGAGAACCGGCAATTCTCGTCCGTCGGCAATCCGTCCGCGCCAATGCGTGATCGCGGCCTGGGAAAAGCCCTCTTCCCGCGTCAACGTCAGCAGCGTCCCGTCGGCCCCTTCGGGGATCGTCCCGTTCGACAGTCGGACACCCGGCGGCAAATCGGTGGCGGAGATTTCGATGTCCCCTTCTCCGGATACGCCGCGCCGCTCCCGCCAAACAGGCGCCACGCTCCTTCCCCCAACGGGCAGACTGACCCGCTGCGCGGGAGTCGTCAGGCGGAACTCTCCCCCGGTGGAGGCCGACCCGACAGGTTCGACAACCAGGCGATAGACACCGTATGGTCCCCCGCGCCCTTGTGCGTCGTGTACTCCCACGATCACGCTGGCCATTTGATCCGGAATGGCATACTCCAACTGCGGATCAAGCGTCCCCGATCCATCCTCACTGCGAACCAGCTGCCCTCCCTGCTCGTTGCGCACGACAAGGGCCACGTCCAGGGGGGATCCCAATCGCTCGGCAAAGACTTCCAATCGCAGCTTACTCCCTGGAATGACCGCCATGCGATAGCGGTCCTCCTCCTGCGGAACCAGCAGTCGCCCACTGACTCCGACGGCGCCGGCGGGGAGATCCTGAACCATCCCGGCCCCAGTTCGCTCGACGAACTCGGGAAATCGACTGACCGACACAAATGGACGAGCTCCGCTAAACGGACCCTCCGCAGGCCACGCCAGGAGAACCGCCCCCGCCGATGTCTGGGGTGGAACCGCAACTTGCAACTGCGCGCCGCTTCCCAAAAGTTCCACGACTGCCGATTGCCCCACTCCCACAACGGGGGGAAACACCTGGTCCACGCTCCTCCAGGATCCCACTTTCATTCGAAAGAATCCGGGACCAGCCCCGGCATATTCGGCATCATGGAGGGTGACAGTGTACTTCCCGTCCTCCGGCAAGATCGCTTCCAGCCGCGCGTCTCCCTGAAGCGCGGGGCGCGGCCAACCCCAGGCAAGTTGTCGCCGCCGGGCGTCGTACAGATGGACGACTGGTCGCAATTTGCTCCCCAGCCGCTGCGCCTCGATCTCCACCTGGACTGGATCCCCTTTCTTGCCGCTGAAGCTCGTCTCGACCACGGTGCTTCCCGTCGCAGCGCCATGCCAGGCGACCGGGAGGAGGTCGGCGGTTGCCGCCAGCGGTCGTTGCGGCAAGGGATCGACGCCGATGACGATGGGCAGGCTCCCCCCTCCCTCCGTCACCAGCCGAAGATTGTAGTACCCCGGCGGGACGTCCCCCTCCAGACTGACAGCGAACTCCAACCGTTTGTCGGTCCCCCCCGGTTTCAATTCCTGCCGCGAGGGAAACGGCAAGAGCAGCCGCGCCGTTGGGCCCAGTTCCTCCCCGTCGAAAATCAGCGAAGTGGTCCCTCCCACTTGCAAGCCCCGCACACTCAGATTGCCCACGGAAGGTTCCGCTGCGCACAGGCGGTCGCACTCGAGGGGGAAGCCCCAGCAAGTGAGCGCCACGAGCGCGCCGGACACGGTGACTGGCAATCGGGATACACTCATCATGCCAGGCTACGTGAACAATTGCCGGATGGGTTCGGCTTCGATTAGGCGGATCGGCCGTTCGCCAGGTCCAGGGAGCATCGTCGTGTCGAGGTTGATCCCCATGCCGTGATAGATCGACGCCAGGATTTGCGGCGGTTCAATGGGATTGTTCGCAGGACGCGAACCGGTTTTGTCCGTCGAGCCAATCACCTGCCCGCCGCGGATGTTGCCCCCGCACAGGAAATTGGTCCAGGCGTTGGGATAATGGTCGCGCCCTCCGCGCGGGTTGAGGCCCGGCGTCCGCCCGAACTCACTCAGAACCGCAACGACCGTTTCTTCGAGCAGCCCACGCTGGCTGAGATCATCGATCAGCGCGGTGAAGGCCAGATCGAATTGCGGGCACAGATGCCGCTCGTAGTCGAGATAGGTATTGTTGAGCCCTCCCCCGTCGGCATGCATGTCCCAGCAGGTGAGGTTAAACACGGTGTCGAAATGATTGACCGTGACGCATCGAACTCCCCCCTCAATCAGCCGACGGGCCAATAGGCAACTTTGTCCGAACGTGTTCCGGCCATACCGGTCGCGCACCGGGTCGGGCTCCCGGCCCAGGTCGAACGCCTCTTTGGCGCGGGGGGAAGTCAACAGGCGAAAGGCCCCACGGTAGGCGTTTTCGTGCATCTGCGTGCTGCGGGTTTCGGTGCGGCGCTGCAGTTCATCCAATTGTCCGAGCAGTTTTTGCCGCGAATCAAATCTCGCGCCGCTCGGCCCGCGTGCTACTTCCAGGTCGGCCACCTTGAAATCGGGACGGGACGGGTCGCTCCCCAGAAAGAACGGTTCGTGCGCGCTCCCCAGGTGGGCGGCGGTTTGACCGTGGAAGTTCCCGGCCCCCGTGTTGCCGATCGGTCCGGGAAGGATCACATTCGCGGGCAGTTCGCTCTTCTGGCCAAATAGCCTCGAAATGGCGCTGCCGCAGTGCGGCTTGACGCTGTCAGGGTTGAAGTCATGCCCCGTCATCATCCACCGCTGACCATTCTCGTGCGTCGCTCCCGTCTTGTGGTGCAGGCTGCGAATCAGCGCCACTTTGTCCATCATCCGCGCCATCAGCGGAAAGTGCTCGCAAATCTGGATGCCATCCACGTTGGTGTCGATGGGGGTGAATTTGCCACGAATCTCGGCCGGCGCCTCGGGCTTCATGTCCCACGTGTCGAGGTGTCCGGGAGAGCCGACCAGAAAAATGGTGATACAATTGCGAATCTTCGCCCGGCTCTCATCAAACGCCCGCGCCCCGTGCAGGTCCAATAGCGTGGGGAGGGTTAGCCCGGCCAGTCCCGCCGTTCCCACGTTCAAGAAGCTGCGGCGGGTCACCCCATGACAGACGGGAACCGGCTCGTTTCCAACATTCAGCATGCGAAATTCTCCCGTAGCGGTGCGCGGTCTCGAAAGGACCGCCGCCTCATCCTCAGATCGTGTACGTGACTTTGTTGGAGATGTCGATGAACTTGCTGTTCGTGAATTCCCCCGCCGGGGTCTTCAAATAGTCGACGTATTTCCACATCTGCAAGACGATTTCGTAGGTTCCCGGCGTTTGGTCGGGATGTTCATAGGCCGTTTCGACCCGAGCTGCCGACGTCGCAATCACTTGCCCATTGCGACGGACTTCCCACTGCAGCCGGAGACCCCAGTCCCCCCGCACATCTCCTCGCACCACCCGCTTCCCCTCCAAGCGAATTTCCGCGGAGGGGGATGCCCCGTCAAACTTCTGATCCATAGGAATGACTCTCCGAAGTGATGGAACCTGGGAACAAACTTGATCAAGCCAAGTCGGTAGAACGTATGATCAATTCCTTATGTGATAGGATACACGCACATGGCCTCCAAGGGAATCCCGAACACCTGGTTTGTCGTTTGTCGATGGGAACGCTTTACCGCGCACCGCCAATGGGATAGGAATGAGAAGCATCCGGTTGTTCCCTGGTGCGGTCGTTTCGGCTTCCCAGGTGCCGCCATGTCGCCGCCGCCCTACCGTCGGCCAAGCATTTGACCTCGTCGGTTCGAGCCTTGTTCCATGTCCAGCGTTACTCCTCCGGCACCCGACGCGACCGCGCCTCAGCCTCCGTTGTCTCCCTCCGGAACGATGGCCGAGACGGTGATTTCGGCGACACGATCGGAAGCCGATGTTCCGAAACACATCCGCTACTTCGGGGACTACGAATTGCTGGGGGAACTGGCGCGAGGGGGAATGGGTGTGGTCTACCGCGCACGGCAGGTGAGTCTCAACCGCATCGTGGCGCTCAAGATGATTCTGGCCGGGCGGATGGCGTCAAACGAAGAAGTCCGCCGCTTTCGACAGGAAGCCGAGGCGGCGGCAAACCTCGATCACCCCCACATTGTTCCGATTTACGAAATCGGCGAACACGAGGGGCAGCACTATTTTTCGATGAAGCTCATCCCCGGACGCAGCCTCCGCGAAGTGCTCGCCAACAATCCTGCGGGTCTGACGCCTGCGACGGCCGCCCGCATCGTAGTGCAAGTCGCCAGGGGGGTGCATCACGCGCACCAGCGTGGCCTGCTGCACCGCGATCTGAAGCCCGGGAACATCCTGCTGGATCACGAGGGAGTGCCGCACGTCACCGATTTCGGCTTGGTCCGCGCAGTAGACCGCGGGAGCGATCTCACGGAAACCGGTGCCATTCTCGGCACACCGGGATACATGTCCCCTGAACAAGCGCGGGGGAGTCGGTCGATCGCCACGAACTCTGACGTCTACAGCCTGGGGGCCGTCTTGTACGAACTCCTCACCGGTCGGGCTCCCTTTCGAGGCGGAACACCGGCGGAATCTCTGCATCTGCTCCTCTCCCAGGAACCCGCAGGCCCCAGGTCGCTCCGTCCCGGCCTCGACGCTGACCTGGAAACGATCTGCCTGAAGTGTCTAGAGAAAGAACCTGATCGACGGTATGAATCCGCCGCCGCCCTGGCTGAGGATCTGGACCGCTGGAGCGCGGGACTTCCCATTCTCGCGCGCCGTAGCGGCCCAGGGGAACGGCTCCTGAAATGGGTGCGCCGACGGCCGCTGGCCGCCGCACTCACCGCTTCCAGTGCCCTGGCCACGCTGGCGCTGATCGCCGCGGGGGTCGGATTCTACGTGAATGCCCAACTGCGGCAGTCGAACGACCGACTGACGGGGCTCAATTCGCAGATCGAACAGGCCCGTCAGGCGGAATCCGACCAGCGGAGTCGCGCCGAACTCGCCCTGGAACAGCTCCAGCAAGAGTCCGAACGGGTGCTGCGGCTCGAAGCCCAACAGCGGGAACAGGCCCAGCGCGCTCAAGAAGTCGAGAAGCAGCAGCGCGTCCAAGCCGTCGCGGCGCTGGGCGAAGCGGAACGCAGTTTGTATTTCCAGCGCATTCTGCTGGCCGAGCGACACTGGCGGGCCGATCAGGTGGCGCGCGCGGAGTTGCAACTCGACGCCTGTCCCCCGCATCTGCGGCAATGGGAATGGCACTATCTGAAGCGGCAGTGCCGCGGGGAGGATTGGGCCTTCCGCGGCTATGCCGGTGCGATTCGGGACATCGCCACGACTCCGGCGGGGCTGAGCGTGGTGACGGCCGAGGGACTGCTGGGTCAAAAGCCTCCGGTCGTTTCCGTCTGGAATATCGCGTCTCCTCCTGAGGGCGTTTTCATAAGCGGTCATGTGCTGCCAATCATCACCGCCGCGATCAGTCCCACCGGCCGCTACGTCGCCTCGTCCGCCGGAGTGCCGGAACGAGTCTGGCACTCCGAGGTGCGAGTCTGGGATCGTGAAACCGAGACTTGCGTTCTGGACGTGCCGCGCTGTGAACAAGTCGCGTTGTGCCTGGCATTCAGTCCTGACGAAACACAGTTGGCCCTGGGGGGGCAGGATGGAACGGTCCAAATCTGGGACTTTCCTGCGGGTGAGAGGCAACACGCGTTGGGCGGCCATTCGCGGCCGATGCTTGCCGTACGCTACAGTGCCGATGGAAAGCAGCTTGCGTCGGCGTGTGAAGCGGGCACGATTCTGATCCACAATCCGCAGACCGGAGAACAGCTCCGCGCGCTGCAAGTCAGCCGAGGCTGGGCGTTTTCCGTCGACTTCAGTCCCGATGGTTTGCGACTCGCCGCGGCGGGAGGACTTTGGGACGACAAGCCGGGGCAGGCGCAGGTCTGGGATCTCGCCACGGGAAACGAGCTGATGCACTTGCGCGGCCATACGCGACGAGTTCGCCAGGCGGCGTTCAGCCCGGATGGTCGCCAGCTCGCGACGGCCGGCGCCGATCCGGCGGTGAAACTCTGGAACCTGGAGACTGGCGAAGAACTGTTCACGATCCACGGGCACACCCAGGAAGTCTATGCCCTGAAGTTTCAACCGGATGGCCGCCAGTTGCTTACCGTCGGAGAAGCGCTCAAAGCCTGGGATTTGCGGAAGGGGTCCGATGTGCAGATTCTTGCCGGTCTGTCATCGTTCGTGGTCGGACTAGGGGAATTGTCCGACGAGAGGCGGCTTGTCGCCGTCGATTACGACGGGCGGGGTCGAATCTGGGATCTTGCCAGTGGTGAATCAACCGCCGCCTGGCAGGTCGTCTCGCCGCTGGTTTGCGCCGCGTTTAGTCCCGTGGGAGATCGGCTGGCGATCGGGAGCCAGAGCGGCAACAAGCCCATCGAATTGAAGCTGCTGGAGTCCGTCACGGGACAGGAGTTGTTCTCGCTGGCTGGCTCCTCGGGAGGGGTGAGGAGCCTGGCCTTCAGTCCTGACGGGAGTCAGGTGGCCGGTGCCGATCAGAATGGCCGCGTCCATGTTTGGGACGCCAGTTCGGGAGCCAAGGTCGCGGAACTTCCCGTCGATCCGCGCCCCGGCTGCGTCGCCTTCAGTCCCGATGGCCGTCGCATCGCCGCCGGCTGCGCCGCCACCGCCGATTCCAACAACGGCGGGACCGTGGTGGTCGTTTCGATCGACGGCGCGGGAGAACCACTCCGATACCGGCAGCACACCCGGTACGTCTCGGCGGTCGCGTTTGATTCGGCCGGCGGACGCATCGCGTCCGTCGACTGGGATGGCAACGTCGGCATCTGGAATTCATCCACTGGCGAGACAATTGCCACATGGCACGACGTCCAACACGTCCGCAGCATCGCCTTCAGCCCCGACGGACAGCGTCTGGCAACGGCCAAAATGGCCGCGGTGACCCTCTGGGATCCAACCAGTGGCCTGGAGATTCTCACGTTCCGCGGCCGAATGAACCAACACCAGTCCGAACTCCACTTCAGCCGCGACGGCCAGCGCCTCTTCGCCGGTTCGGGAGACGGTGCCATCAAAATCTGGGACACCACCCCATCCGCGCCCCGCTTCGAACTGGAGGGGAAGCCGTCCGAGTGAGGACCGCGAGACGGGAAATGATAGAATGCACCCGTGAAATTCGCTGCCTACGACCCACCCATGAAGTAGTCATGTCCTGGAACGAATGGTACGACAACTTGGCAAAGCCCTCCTGGCCCCCTCTCATCGACCATCAGTCTGAACTTGTCGATCAGGACGACGAATTGCAAAAGACCATGATCCGCCTCGGCCTCTGCTGTCAGTTCCGTGACCAACCCATCAAGTTCGTCACCACGACGGCAACCGCCATCAGCAGGATGCGACGGCCTGACGCCTTGGCGAAATTGAGCCGTCTTTGCCTGGAGAATGCCAGGGCCCTTCATTCCGCCCTGCAGTTCTGCGCCGACCACGGCATCGGTTGTTTCCGAGTGAACAGCCAGATTCTTCCGATCAAGACGCATCCGACAAGCGGATACGCAATTGACGATCTGCCAGAAGCCGATGAGATAATTCGCCGCTTCATAGATTGCGGCAATTTCGTCAAAAAGCACAGGCTCCGAACATGCTTCCACCCCGATCAGTTTGTCGTGCTGAACTCACTCCGCCCGGACGTGGTTGAGAAGTCCGTGCAGGAGCTTGAATATCAGGCTGAAGTGGCTGAGTGGATCGGGGCCGATGTCATCAATATCCACGGCGGCGGTGCTTTTGGCGACAAACAGAACGCGCTGGCCGATTTCGCCCGCAACCTGGACCGGCTTTCATTCAGGGTCAGAAGTCGTTTGACTGTGGAAAATGACGACAGAACCTACACACCCGCCGATTTGCTGCCGATCTGCAGGGCCGCAGGCGTGCCGCTGGTCTATGACGTGCATCACCACCGTTGCAACCCCGATGGAATGAGCGTCGAACAAGCCACTCAGAAAGCAATCGCCACCTGGGACCGGGAGCCGCTGTTCCACATCTCCAGCCCGATTGAAGGCTGGGACGGGCCGAGGCCCGAACGCCATCACGACTTCATTGCGGTGACCGATTTCCCTGAGTGCTGGAAGCGAAAAAAGATCACCGTCGAAGTCGAGGCCAAGGCGAAAGAAGTGGCGGTGGAGAAGTTGAAAAGCGAACTGGAGCGCCAGCGGCCCCCCAAGAAAGCCGGCAACAAAGCCTGACCGAGCAAAATCCCCGCGGCGGATGCGAGCCCTGTTTCGTGCCGGACAGACCATACTCAGCCGCATTGTCGTCGCTGAAGGCAAACGCTTTCGCCACACTGCAGGAACCTGCCGACTGTGAGACTGCCGGTCAAGCCTGTCCAAAATTCATGCGGAGTCGTGTATCATGCGGTGCCGGTGAATCCACCAGCACCATCGCCCAGTCCATATACTCGCGAAGAGCTGCCATGACGAAGAGTGCCGACGAAGTCGTTCTGCTGACCGGCGCGACCGGATACGTCGGGGGGCGGTTGCTGACGCTGCTGGAGCAACGCTGCACTTATGTACGGTGCCTGACGCGACGCCCCGAGTCGCTCAGTGGGCGCGTCGGCGCGAAAACCCAGGTGGTGGCCGCCGACGTTCTCGACCGATCGTCACTTGGCCCGCCGATGGCGGGGATCGATACAGCGTACTATTTGGTGCATTCGATGGGCGCCGCCGGAGATTTCGCGGAAGAAGACCGGCGGGCTGCGGCCAACTTTGCCCAAGCGGCGTCTGAGGCCGGAGTCCGGCGAATCATCTATCTGGGGGGCCTCGGAAATCCCGACCAGGCGCTCTCCAAACACCTCCGCAGCCGCCAGGAGACGGGTGATATTCTGCGGGCGCACCATCCGCAAGTCATCGAATTCCGGGCATCCATCGTCATCGGATCGGGAAGCCTGTCGTTCGAGATGATCCGCGCGCTGGTGGAACGCTTGCCGGTCATGATCTGTCCGCGGTGGGTGGCAGTCCTGGCACAACCGATTGCCATCGAGGATTTGCTGGCTTATCTGCTCGAAGCGCTGGAACTGCCCGAGGGGCCCTCGCAGGTTTACGAAATCGGCGGACCTGATCAGGTCTCGTATGGGCAAATCATGCATGAGTACGCCCGCCAGCGGGGACTGCGGCGGTGGATGATCCCCGTGCCGTTCCTGACTCCTTATCTTTCCAGTCTCTGGCTAGGACTGGTGACTCCCCTGTACGCGCGGGTCGGTCGCAAACTGGTCGAGAGCCTCCGAAATCCCACACTCGTCTCGAATCACCTTGCGACGACGACCTTCCGCGTCCGACCGCGGTCGATGCGGGAAGCCATTGCCCGCGCCCTGGTGAACGAAGATCACGAATTCGCTCAAACACGCTGGTCCGACGCCCTCTCGTCGGGCGGATTTCCCAAACGCTGGGGGGGCGTGCGGTTCGGGTCCCGGCTGGTCGACTCGCGAACGATTGCGGTTGCCGCATCGCCCGCAGCCGCTTTTGCGCCAATTCGCCGCATCGGCGGTCAAACCGGCTGGTACTACGGCAATTGGCTGTGGTCGCTCCGCGGATTTCTGGACCTGCTGTGCGGTGGCATCGGCGTCCGTCGCGGTCGCCGCGATCCCGAGGATGTGCGCGTCGGTGATCCACTGGATTTTTGGCGGGTGGAAGTGTACGAGCCGCCCCATCAATTGCGGCTAAAGGCCGAGATGAAAGTCCCGGGCCGAGCCTGGTTGGAGTTTGAAGTCACAGGGAGTGAGCAGCAGAGCACGATTCGACAAACGGCGCTCTTCGACCCGGTTGGGCTGTTCGGCATCGTCTACTGGTACTCCCTCTATCCGCTCCATCAGTTGATCTTCTCGGGCATGCTGCGGAATATTGCCCGTGCAGCTCGACTGGCCGACCCCATGAGGTTGTCGAATGCTGCGACATGGGCCGTCCCCGAGAAACAGCCGTCGAAGACTTCCGCCAGGGTGACCGGATGAGTGTGAAACCGATCGTGATCGTGGGCGCGGGATTGGCCGGGCTCTGCTGTGCGCGCCAGCTCCGGACGCGGGGAATCGACATCCTGGTGGTTGAGGCCGAAGACGACATTGGGGGCCGTGTTCGCACAGACTTGGTCAATGGTTTTCGCCTGGACCGGGGATTTCAAGTCCTGCAAACTGCCTATCCCGAAGCACAGCAGGTGCTGGATTACCAGGCCCTGGACCTGCGACCTTTCGAACCCGGCGCATTAATTCACACTCGCGGACGTCTGGTGCGAATGAGTGACCCCTGGCGCCGCCCCTGGCATGCATTCTCGACCGTGTGGAATGGGATTGGAACCGTCGCTGACCGCTGGAAGCTGGCTCGACTGCGCCGACATGTCTCCCAAGGTACGCTGGATACGTTGTGGTCCGAACCGGATTCGACAACGGCGGACTACCTGAACCACGAGCTGGGATTGTCTGCCGACCTGATCGAACGGTTCCTGCGGCCGTGGTTCTCCGGCGTGTTCTTCGAGAAGGAACTGGCGACGTCCAGTCGGTTCTTCAAGTTCGTATTCCGCATGTTCGCCTGCGGCGATGCCGCGTTGCCCGGACCGGGGATGGGAGCCATCGCCAAGCAACTGGCGAACGGACTGCCGACCGACATGCTGCGCATCTCCACTCGCGTGGAATCCCTGGATGGCCTCTGTGTTCGATTCGCTACGGGCGAAACCATTGCGGCACGGGGAGTCGTGTTAGCCGTAGAGGGCCCGGAAGCGGCCCGTCTGACAGGCGGTCTGGTTCCGTGCCCGGACTCCTGCGCCACCACGTGTCTCTATTTTGCTGCCGAAAAGTCACCGGTCTCGGAACCGATTCTGGTACTCAATGGGGATGGACTCGGCCCCATCAATCATCTGTGCGTGCCCAGCGATGTTGCGGCGCACTATGCACCTTCAGGGCAGGCGCTGATCAGCGTGTCCGTGGTGGGAGCGACTGCCGAGAATCCCCAGGAATTGGCAGTTGCCGTTCGACGACAACTTCGCGACTGGTTCGGCAGCCAGGTCGATCGATGGTCGCCGCTGAAGTCGTATTCGATCCGCCACGCATTGCCAGGCCAGCCGACTCATTTTCGGGACAGTCCGGCGAAGCCGCAGCGACTCGCTGAGGGCTTGTACTGCTGTGGCGATCATTGTGAGACGGCTTCCATTCAGGGGGCGATGGTCAGCGGGCGGAAAGCCGCGGAATCGCTGCTGTCAGACCTTGGGATCAGTGGCTCCTGATCGTCCTGACCGTCGCCCGAATTTCGAGGCGTCTGAGACGGGAGTCGAGAATTGCCGGAAATCGAGCTGAATCCCGAGATCTTTTCGGAATTTCTTAAGAATCAGGTTAAACCCGCCCGCCATCACCGGTTCCCTCAGTATGAACGATTTGAACGATTTATGTGAGCCGATCGTCGTTCGGTCGTTGTCTGACAACTTTCGTGGGGGAAACGGGGCACGGCGCCGTGATCGGTCCGAGACGGAGTGGCCGTTGGGAGAATTTCCCAACCCATTGACCTCGGAAACCGCCGCCCCGCTCTTTCAAGGTACAGGAGTACGATGCGATGGCGACTGTTATGGTAAGTGACATTGTGGACACAGCGGTGGGCGCCGGTTCTTTCCAGACCCTGGTTGCGGCTGTCAAGGCAGCGGGTCTGGTCGAAGCGCTCAAGGGGGCCGGCCCGTTTACCGTGTTTGCCCCGACGGATGAGGCCTTTGCCAAGATTCCGAAGGCGACGCTCACGTCGCTGCTGCTTCCGGCCAACAAAGAGAAGTTGCAGGCGATCCTGAAGCTCCACGTGGTTCCCGGCAAGGTGCTCGCGGCAGATGTGGTGCATCTCAAGTCCGCCCAGACACTTCAGGGTCAGGAATTGATGATCGATGCGCGTAACGGCGTCAAAGTCAACGACGCCCATGTCGTCCAAACCGACATCGACTGTGAGAACGGCGTGATCCACGTGATCGATGCCGTGCTTCTTCCCCGGTAAACATCGAGAGGATTTCCACATCGCGGAGCGCGCGGCGCGCGCTCCGCGAATTGTGGCCTCGCGTTCAAGGCAGTGACCGAAAGCCGCCCGGGACACACTACTCGTTTGAAACTCGATTCACTTCTCAAGAAAGGCGAATTCAAATGTCGCGAAAGTCGATTGCCAGAACGATGTACATCGTCGCAGCAGGTTTTTCGTTTCTGTTTTCTGTTTACCTCTGGTTCACCAGCAGCAAAGAGCAGGGATTGTTTGTCGGCCTGTGGGTGCCGTCCATTCTGTCTTTCGGAACCCTGATGCTGAGTGGTGGCCGCCATGAGTGACAGCACCATTTTCCTCATCGGCTGTATCGTCTTCGGGCTCTCACTTGCGGCCACAATGGTGCTGGTTATCTCGGGATCCGAGACAGCAGACAAATGACCAAGACACCCGTCCTTCAACATGATCCTTCTTGTGGCACTTTATGTCGGTTCGACACTGAGCATGGTCGGCGTGATCTGGTTTGTCCAGGTCGTACATTATCCGCTCATGTCGCTGGTGGGCGCGGCCGAATCAGCCTCTTACACTGCTGTCAATCAGCGACTGACAACCTGGGTCGTCGGGCCGTTCATGCTGGTCGAGGCGGGTTCCAACATGGCCCTGGCGTATCTTCCGATTCCGGAGCAGGCTGCGGTTGCGTTCTGGACAGGCACTGGACTTTTGTTTGTCATTTGGCTGGCGACGGCAATCTGCTCGGTCCCTCAGCACGGGGTTCTTTCGCGGGGCTTTTCACCGCCGCACCACCGCCGGCTGGTTCTGACGAACTGGATCCGGACGGTAGTCTGGACGATCCGCGGCGTGCTCGTCCTCTGTGTCGCCTGCATGGTCGTGGTCGCGATGGGTGGAGACTCTCGTCATGGGTGATTTGATGTTGCGCGTGTCGCTGTTGGTCCAGCGCGGCTATGCTTGCGAGACATGTGGTCGCGAAATCGACGGCCAGATGACTGGTGCGCCGAGGAGCTGCCTGATCTGCGCGGTTGGTGACGACGGCGTCGCGGCAACGCAGGCGCGCGACAAGCTTGGCGGAAGCGAGTTCCGTGCATCGTCCGCAGGCCCGGGAGATTCTGAGAGAGGGGACAATGATGATTGATCATGCTCAATCGATGCGGCTGGTGATTGCGCGTGCTCGTGAAACGGCCGAGCTTCCATTTGCCGCCGCCGTGATTCACTGGTCCTCCGGAGAGGTACTCGCGATGTGCGGTAATCGGACTCCCGAGAGTCCGGTATGGCATGCCGAAATTCTTGCCATTCGTGAAACTTCCGAACGGCATCCGAGCGTCGACTGGCAACAGTGCGCCCTGTACTCGACCGCCGAGCCATGCCCGATGTGCCAGAGTGCGATTCTGTGGGCCGGTTTGCAGGCGGTGATCTACGGCACGTCGATTCCCTATTTGCAGACGCATGGTTGGTGGCAAATTCCGATTCGCGCCGCCGAGGTCATCGCCCGCAGTCCGGGCCGGTCCTGCCGGCTGATCGGCGGCATCCTGGAGGACGAATGCAACGCGTTGTTCAGCGCGACGGGTCGGACGCTGTGATGACGGTCATGCGCCGCTTTTGCGGAAATCGGCCGCGGGTTTCGGACCTGGCCGATGTCTCTACCAGATCGCGTTGGAAATGACCCACAACTCGTACAGGAAATCCCGATGAATGACGTGGCTCGGTTCATTGTGTTTGGAGCGACTGGCGGCGTAGGAGAGGCGCTCAGCCGCATGCTCGTTGAGAGTGGCGCACAAGTCTTATTGGCGGGACGCAACCTGGAACGCCTGAAGGACCTGTCGCAGCAACTGGGGATGCCCAACCACCCGATGGACGCCGCCGACTCCGACAGCATCGAAAGCGTTTTTCAGCAGGCGGTTAGCGCATTCGGAAGGATCGATGGGGTCGCCAACTGCATCGGCTCGGTCCTACTGAAACCGGCCCACCTGACGACTGACGAGGAATGGCAGCAAACACTCACCACGAATCTGTTCTCGGCCTTTGCCGTCGTGCGCGGGGCGGCCCGAGCCATGCGGCAAACGGGGGGTTCCGTGGTGCTGGTCTCGACGGCAGCCACGCGTCTGGGCCTGGCAAATCACGAGGCCATTGCCGCCGCCAAAGCGGGAATTGAAGGACTCACCCGGTCTGCTGCCGCGACCTACGCCGGCGCTGGAATCCGAGTCAACGCCGTGGCCCCGGGACTGGTGAAGTCAAACATGACGCGCCGCCTGTGGGAGAGCCCTGCCGCAGCCGAGACGTCGGTCCAGATCCACGCGTTGGGGCGGCTGGGAGAGCCTCAAGATGTCGCGCGGATGATCGCATTCCTGCTGGATCAACAGAACAACTGGATCACCGGCCAGGTGATCGGAGTCGATGGCGGGCTGGGCTCGGTGCTGGCACGTCGGCGTGGCTGATGAGGCGCGAATCCCCTTCACGGAGCGATTGAGGAATTGGAGTTCGTTCATGAAAGACGTTTGGACAAGGCCGGTTGAGGATGCCGTCTCGGCCGGAGTTGACAATCAGTCGCCGGCGCGATGGATGCGGGCCGTCTTGTGGGCGGCCGCGTGTTACAACCTGGCGTGGGGGGCTGCCGTCATCTTTTTTCCCGTGGCAACCCTGGAGATCATGCATTTTCCTCCACAGCCCACACCCCAACTATGGCAGTGCATCGGGATGATTGTCGGGGTTTATGGAGTGGGTTACGGATTGGCGGCACGTGATCCCTACCGCCTTTGGCCGATGGTAGTCGTGGGTCTCCTGGGCAAGATCCTGGGCCCCCTGGGATTTCTCGATTCGGCACTGCACGGAACGTTGCCCTGGTCCGCCGGCTGGACCATCGTCACGAACGATCTCATCTGGTGGCTCCCATTTGGCGTGATCCTGGCTCAAGCCTGGCACTCAAGCAAACACAGCCGCAGTGACACCCCCATTCCACCGACAGCGCCCGGAGAGCTGGACGTCATTGACCATGTGGCCGTCCCCGTGACCGTCGACCGCTCATCGCAGCCGGGTCTTGTCGCGCACCCGACGCAGAAGACGGAACGGGGCGAGCAGGTTATCGCGCCATGAGACTCGGCTGGCATCAGCCCGTGCCAGGAGCAAGCTGAGGTCGTCTCCCAGGGGCGCCGTCAACCGTTCTTTCAATGATCGCAACAGGCTCTGCAGCAACAGATCGGGACGAGTGGCGTCGAGTGTCCGCACCAGACCGAGCAGCCCACTGGGATCGAGCAATTGATGATCTTCGACGCGGGCTTCTGTCAACCCGTCCGTATAGGCCAGGAGCATGTCGCCAGTTCGCAGGTCGAGTTGCGTCTGACTGTATTGGACGCATTCCGCGATGCCCAACGGGACGTTGCGGAGTTCGTTGCGGACCGTCGCTTCGCGACTTGTTTCAAAAACCTCCCAAGCCCCGGTGTGCTGGCGATAGAGCAGCGGCCGGGGATGGCCGGCCACGCAGAGTTGAACGGAGCGCGTGCTGGCGAAAAAGGTGGCCACAAGGGCCGTGGCGAAGCTCCCTTCCTGGCTGAATTCCACGAATTCCCGGTTCATGCCCTCGACGAACCTCGTCTGGCTGACACTGTTGACGTGACTCCGCATCAGATCGCGCAACCGCAAGGCCAACTTCGAAACGCGCGGCCCATGCCCGCTCACATCGGCCAGGAGCATTCGCGAAATCCGACCGGAGGCACACGACGAAAGGTAATAGACATCGCCGCCGTTGGCCGCGTTGTCATGCGGGCGCGAGTAAAGCCAGACATCCAGGCCGGGCCGGTGGAAGTGCTCTTCGACAGGCTGGTTGCCGCCCCAGATCTCCATGCACTGCATCTGTTCGGCCATGAATTGTTGGCTCTCGGTTGAATCGGTCGTTCACAAGACTATACCGGCAGACTGTGCCTGACGCCCATCCATGGCCCGCGCACGATAACCCCTCAGCGTGAGGCCGGACTTCGTTCAGGAAACGAGGGTGTCGTGACGAATGCCGGCCTGGTTTGTGTTCCGGAGATAAACAGAACTTGCAGGGAACCGTGTGCTTCGCAGAGCGGCAATCCTTGCTCACTTCCCAGCACGGACAAGGCCGTCGACCAGATGTCGGCGGTGACCGCGTTGTCCGTCAACACTGTGACACTTGTGGCCTGCGCTGCCGGGAGTCCGGTGCGCGGATCCACAATATGACTGTAGCGGCGACCGCCGATTTCCAGATAACGGCGATAGTCCCCGGATGTGCTGACCGCACAAATGGCTCCCGGTGCGGGACGCAACGGGAGAATTCCCAGGTGTCCGTCGCTCCACGGATCCTGGATGGCGACCTGCCAGGCGTCGGCGTTCATCGGCCTTCCAAAACAGGCGATATCGCCCCCCAGGTCGATCAGCCCGCCCGACAGTCCAGCCGACTGCAGGACTTCGATCGCCTGCTGCACGGCATATCCCGGGGCAATCCCGTCCAGCGTGAACTCCAGCCCCTCGACATGTTTGCGGACCTTCGTATCCAGGACGGTGAACTTGTCGGCGCCCAGCCTCTTCAGGACCGTCCCAAGGCTCTGCTCCGTGGGCTCTTGTCCCTCTTGAGCAGCTTGCTTCCAGAGTCGAACGAGCGGCAGAACCGTGGCATCAAACGCTCCAAGAGTGTCCATGGTTGCTCGTTGCGACAGCCGCAACACCGCGAGCAAGCCTGGCGAAAGTGGAAGATCTGTCTCGGCATGGGCTGCATTGAATCGGCTGAGCTCACTGTTCGGATCATATGTCGACATGGTGGCATTCACCGCTTCCATTTCCTTCCAGGCACGATCCAGCGCCAATTCGGCCGTGTCACGCGGCCCCACAGCGATCAATCGGCAGGTTGTTCCCATGATCAGTCGTTCACGCACGATCTGAGACGGTATCTGCTCCCGCCACAGCGCTCGCGACGCGAGACCCGTGAACACTGCCGCCAGCAGCAGAACAGCCAGCCCCGACCACCAGCGGCCGCGACCCGCCGCGCTCACTGAAGCCTGCTCGGAAATGTCGTGGACCCTCAACAGACGTCTCTCCCTGCGGTGTACGGAATCAGCCGCGCCAGGTCTCTGTGTCGAAGCGGATTTCGGCCGAACGTCGGGTGGGATGCGCGACGTCCGCCGCCGCAACGCCCGCAAGTTCCTGCTCGTGATGCGGCTGCGGCTTGCCGATCATGACCAGCGACTTCATGGGACACTTCGCCTGGACCGGTGCAAAGTCTTCCTGTCCGATCAACTGGTCGTAATCAATGACCGCCAGGTTGTCGTGCATATGCAGCAGTTCCGGCATCATCCGCGCACAGGCGGAACAGCCAATGCAGCCCACCTGGCAGACGTCCCGGACCGCCTTGCCGGGGTCATGATTGCAGCATCCGACAACCATGATCTGGTCGGTCTTAAAGGGAACCTGCTCGATGATATGGCGAGGACACGCTTTGACACACGCTCCGCAGCCGGTGCATTTTTCGTAGTCAACCACCGGCAATCCATCCTCCATGCGGATGGCATCGAAATCACATACGGTCACGCAATCTCCGAACCCGAGGCAGCCGTATGCGCATCCCTGGACTCCGCCAATCACGTTCGCCGCGGTGCAGGTGGGAAGACCCCTGTAGTGGCCCTGCCCCAACCGATCCGATCGCTTGGCCGAGCAGTGAATCACGGGACGATAAGGGGCATTCGGCACCAGCGTGATCCCCAGATACCTGGCCAGTGCCGTTGTCACCGGGAGGCCCCCCACGGAACAGCGATCGGCGGTCGTCTGACCGCTGGCCAGAGCCCTCGCGTACTCTGCACAACTGGGGAATCCGCAGCCACCGCAATTGGCCCCAGGCAATAAGTCTGCAAGCGCTGCCTGGCGCGGATCGGCCGGAACTGAGAGGCGGGCGTGCGCCACCACCAGGATCGCGCAGACAACCGTCGCCATGGCGAGCATCAAACCGCCAGACAACAGCATGGTGAACATGAACGATCCTCCCTCTCATTGACTTCCCATACCGGCAAACCCGGCAAATGCCATCGCCAGAATCGCGGCGACAAACAAGACAATGGGCGTTCCTCGTAACGGCCGCGGCACATCCGCAAAATCAACGGATTCGCGCAGACCCGCCATAATCACAATCGCCAGGGTAAACCCTGCTCCTCCGAAGCAACTGAAGGTCAAGGCCTGGGTCAGCGTATCATACGACTTGCTCCAGACCAACAGACACACTCCCAGCACCGCACAGTTGGTGGTGATCATCGGCAGGTAAACCCCAAAGGCCCGATACAGCGGCTCGAAGAACCGCTGCACATACAGTTCCACAAATTGCACCGTCCCGGCGATCACAAAAATGAAGGCCACGTACTGCAGAATCTCCAACCCCAAAGGAATGAGCGCGTATTGCTGAATCAGATAGGTCAGACCGCCTGAGATCGTCATGACGAATGTCACAGCGGCTCCCATGCCCAAGGCGGAGTCGAGTCGTTTCGAGACCCCCAGAAACGGGCAGATCCCCATGAAATAGCTCAGCACAAAATTGTTGATGAGCGCGGCGGACAGTGCGATGAACAGCAATTCGCGCATTATCGGGGCCCCCTCTCCCGCAGCCTGATCGCATTCAGAACACTGGAGAGAATCCCCAGCGTCAGAAACGCGCCCGCGGGCAGGACGAAGATGAGCATCGTTGGGAACGCCTCGGGCAACATTCTGACCCCCCACAGACTTCCCGATCCCAGAAGTTCCCGCACAATTCCCAAACTGGAAAGGCCCAGCAGAAATCCGCCCCCCTGACTCAGCGCGTCAGCAATCGCCGTCCCGACGGATTGCCGCGATGCACACGCTTCAGCTCGGCTGATGATGATGCAGTTCACGATGATCAGCGGCACGTAGGGCCCCAACTGACGACTCATCGCCGGTGCAAATGCCGCCAGCAGGCGATCCACGATGGTGACGAACGTGGCAATCGTCAGCGTGTAGACCAGAATGCGCAGGTGCGGCTGAAGGTGATGGCGAATCAGCGAAGTGATGATGTTCGAACACAACAGTACCACGCCCGTGGCAAGGGCCATCGTTACGGCTGCCGGCCAGGTGTTGGTCACCGCCAGTGTCGGGCACATCCCCAGCAACTGGACATAAGTCGGATTCTCGGCGAACCAGCCACGAACAAATCGTTCGCGGGCGCCGGGAAGGGAATGTGGGGAACTCATGGTCGTGATTCCTCCGCCGTGTTGGGATTCGATGCCAATGCCTTTCGAACCAGGGTGAGCTGACTGTTGATCGCATCGATCACCGCTTGCGATGAGATCGTCGCCCCCGTGATGGCATCCACGGGGGCCGCCGCCGATTCTCCCGGCTTGACCCGTGTAAAAGGCTGCTCGGTCGATTGGCCCACAAACTGATCGCGAAACTGCGGCTGCTGAATGCGATCCCCCAATCCCGGCGTTTCATTGCTTTCCAGAACCGTCAAGCCGGTCACTTCACCGCCATCAGGCGACAGTCCGACCATCAGGCGAATCCGGTCCTGAAAGCCGCGACCATCAGCAGGCAGCGCCCAGCCGCACAATGCTCCGGAATCGTCCGTGACGCGATACATCGCCACCCCGGCAATCGTGACTGGCTCGGACTTGGCTCCGCGGGGGACAACTTCCAGAGCGGACTTTTCCAGTCTCTGCCTCGAGTTCTCGGCAATCCGGTCGCGCACCGCAAAGTCGACAAAGGCCAGACCAGCGCTCAACCCGCCTGCCAGAATCAGAACCAGCCAGCTTTGTCGAAGGAAGTTGAGGAATGGGTCGAACATCAGGGACTCGGCTCTGGAAACAAAGGTCAGCGAACGGGCACTTTCCCGCCGACGGGCGTTGTGGGCGTGGCGCGATCGATCAGCGGAACCACGGCGTTGGCCAGCAGCACCGAAAACATCACCCCTTCCGGATAGCCTCCGAACCAGCGGATCGTCATGGTCAGGACTCCGACCAGGAGCCCAAACATCCAACGGCCGCTGCGAGTCAATGGGCTGGTCACCGGATCGGTCACAATGAAAAACGCTGCGAACAGAACGCTTCCCGCGCAGAGATGTCTCAGAACTCCCAAGCTGCGTGACGGGTCCGCTGTCAGGGACTGGAGCAACCCCATGGCGGCAACGCCGACAATCATCCCGAAAGTCAGTCGCCAGTCGGCCGCTCGTCTCCAGAGAATCCACAACCCACCCACGAGCATCGCCAGTGCGGAAGTTTCTCCGAGGGATCCAGACACATTTCCAAAAAACAATGCGGCAACGTCTGTCATCTGACCGGAGAACTTGGCCGCGGCCAGCGGCGTCGCCTGAGTGGTGGCATGCACCGTCAGTGGATCCGCCCAGCTTGTCATCTCGATCGGAAAGGACAGCATCAGAAAGGCCCGGCCCACCATGGCCGGGTTGAACACATTGAAGCCCAGGCCGCCAAACGCCATCTTCCCGAGCGCCACGGCCGTGATCATCCCGATCGCTGTGGCGTACCAGGACAACAGCGGCGGGAGCGACAATGCAAAGATGAGTGCGGTCACCGTGACACTGCCGTCACTCAGAGTCGACGGACGTCCCCTCATCCGGCAGCAAATCCATTCCGTCAGCCAGGCGCAGACAAGGCAGATGGCCAGTTGCTGCAGGGCCGCTGTGCGGAAGAAATACAGCGCCGCCAGGAGGGGCGCCGCCAGTCCGATGACCACGTCCCGCATCATGGATCGCGTGGACAGCCGCGGATGCACGATGTGCGGTCCCGCGACTGCTTCCAGAGGCGGCCCAGGGGCCGTGGCGGCGACCTGTGCGTCGACGTCATGCATGGGGCATACCTTGCCCGCTCACCGCCCGCTGAGGCGCCATCCGCTGGTCATGGACCGCCTGCTTGCCCATGCGCAGGTATTGCACCAGCGGAACTCGCGCGGGACACTCATAGGCACAACAGCCACATTCGCAGCACGCTTCCAGATCCATGCGGCGCGCAAGGTCCAACTGATCGTGGCGGATGGCCTGCGCAATTCTGGTGGGCATCAGCCCTAAAGGACACACATCCAGGCAGCGGCCGCAACGGATACAGGCGGTTGCTGACTCCGCGTCCAGTTCCGCCTGCGCGAAGACGGTCAGTCCGCCGGTTCCTTTCGTCACGGGAATTGACAGATTGGTCACCGTGAAGCCCATCATCGGCCCCCCGGCGATGACTCGGCGGGCATCGTCGGTCAGGCCCCCACAGGCGTCAATCAAGTTCTGCAGGGGCGTTCCCAATGGCACGAGAAGATTTCCCGGCATCCGAATGCCCCCTCCCGTCACTGTGAGCACCCGGTGCGTCAGGGGCCGGTTGCGCAGCACGGCGGCGGCGACCGCGGCGGCGGTCCCGACATTCACCACGACGATCCCGATATCGTGCGGATAGCCCCCGGTCGGAACGCTCTTGCCGAACACCGCGGGAATCAGTTGACGCTCGCCCCCCATCGGGTATTTGGTGGGACAGACAACGATTCGCACCGCGGCCATGCCGGCCGAAGCCGCGCGCATCGCGGCGATCGCTTCCGGCTTGTTGTCTTCAATGGCGATCACCACCGCCTGTGCTCCGCAGGCGATCATGGACAGTTGCGCCCCAAGGACGATGGGGCGGGGAGCTTCGCGCATCAGGCGATCATCCGCAGTCAGAAAAGGCTCACATTCGCAACCATTCAGCAGCAGCGTCTGCACGGGTTTGTCGGCTGCCGGCCGGAGTTTGACCTGAGTTGGAAACGCAGCCCCCCCGAGGCCGACGATTCCCGCGGCGTCGATCGAATTCAGAATCTCGGCGGATGTCAGGTCGCGGCGCACGGCGTCGGGCCACTCGCCCCCAAACAGCGCGGCCCAGATCTCTTCACCGGACGGAGTTCCGGCCTCTGTTTCCACCGGAATCGCCGAGGCGTGTTTTCCGTTCGGCAGAGTCACGGCCGTCAGGGGGCGGACCAAACCCGTCACCGGCGCATGGACCCCCGCGCTCATCCGTTCATCGTGAGGTCTGGCAACCAGATCTCCCCAGGTCACTTTGTCTCGTGGCTTCACCACCAGATCTGCCGGCGCTCCTGCATGCTGATGCAGCGGCAGCGTGACGCGCGCCGGTGTCGGGAGAAATCGGATGGGGCTCTCCGCCGTCGCTTCTTTGTGCGACGGTGGATGAATGCCCCGAGCAAAGTTTGGACCCAGCCAATTCCAGGGCCACCACGTGCCTGTGCTCACCGGTCTGCTCCTGTGACGGTTGACCGGCATGCCCAGCGCCTGAGAATCCTGGCCGACGTCGCGGCCGTCAGCCCGGCGGCAGCCAACCCGGCGATCGCAGCGGTGACAGAGCCGGCGCGGCTTTCCAGGGCTTGCACGGTCACGCCGCTGACGATCAAAGGCAACACAAAAGCTGCGACGGTCAGCCACACCAGTGGTGAACCAGCCACGGATTCGAATTCCCTGGAAATGTGTCGACTGTCGCCTCGATCGGTCTGCGAAGCCTGTGCGCCAGGGCAGTCCTCTTCCGGCTCCGTCCATCGCCGTGGTCGGAGCAGCGATGTCGTGCAGGCACGACAGCCGCCACCAAAAGAATTCTCGCACGCCATCAGACTCTCCGATCCAAAGGCTGATTTTGACGACCCGCGCTGCGCCGTGTGAGTGACTGCAACACCCCGGAACTCCCGCCAATCGTCGTATCCGATCTGTTCCTCGAACACCGATGCGCACGACCACGAAACCTGTCCCCAACTGTAAAGTGGAACCGGCTCAGAAGCAAGGTGCGACGAAGATCGCATCCCCGCCAGCAACCTGAGCGTTCCGCGCGGAATGACCTGTGGCCAGATCCGCCGCAGCAGGACAAATCCGCTCCGCTCCTTGCAGCCGAGGCTGCCACTTTGCACAATGGAGCCGCGACCTGTACCGGCGTCAACTTCAGGCTCACCCGCGGCTCCGCGACACACGTCATGCTGGCCAAGCTGTCAACGTATTCGTTGTTTGGTATCCACGCCATTCCGGTCGAGGCGGAGGTCGACATTTCCCCCGCCGCGCTCCCCAAAACGATTCTCGTGGGGCTGGCCGAAGCGGCGGCGCGCGAGAGCATCCACCGCATGGAGCGGGCGCTCGTCAACAGCGGCTACGTTCGCCCATCGGAGCGGATCGTCATCAATCTGTCCCCGGCGGAACTCCCCAAGGAGGCCTCGTCGTTTGATCTCCCTACGGCACTGGGGCTGCTCGCTGCCAGTGGTCAACTGGCCTCCGAACGGTTTGAACATTACGCCGCCGTCGGAGAGCTGGCGCTGGAAGGGACGGTGCGGCCTGTGAAGGGGGCGCTGTCGATGGCGATCGCCGCGCGCGAGCAGCGGAAGCGGGGGCTCGTCGTGCCTCTGGCGAACGCCCAGGAAGCCGCCGTCGTCGAGGGGGTCGAGATTATCCCGGTCGGTTTGTTGGCCGAAGCGGTTGGTTTCTACAGCGGGCAGCTCGACCTGGATCCGGTTCCCTTCAGTTGGAACGAAGTGCAGTCCAGGTTGGGCGGCTATGAAATCGATTATGCCGACGTCAAAGGACAGGAAATGGCCAAGCGGGCGGCGGTCGTGGCGGCGGCGGGGGGACACCATCTGTTGATGATCGGAAGTCCCGGCACCGGCAAGACCCTCCTGGCACAGCGCCTGGCGACGATCCTTCCGGAACTGAGTCCTCGCGAAAGCGTCGAGACGACGCAGATTTACAGCGTCCTGGGGCAGCTCTGCGCGGGGCAGGCGCTCCTCCTGCAGCGCCCCTTCCGCGCGCCGCATCACACGGTGAGCGAAGCGGGGCTGGTCGGCGGGGGGAGCACTCCCACGCCGGGGGAGATTTCCATGGCGCACAACGGCGTGCTATTCCTCGATGAGCTTCCCGAGTTCAATCGCCGCACGCTGGAAGTTCTCCGCCAGCCGCTCGAATCGGGGAATGTGACCATCTCGCGCGCCGTCGGGAGCGTGACCTTTCCCGCCAACTTGATGCTCGTGGCGGCGCTCAATCCCTGTCCGTGCGGCTACCGCGGCGATCCGCGTCGCCGCTGCCAGTGCAATCCGATGCAGATCGAGCGCTACATTGGCAGGATCAGTGGTCCGCTCCTGGACCGGATCGACATCCATCTGGAGGTGCCCGCAGTTCCGTTCCGGGAATTGGCGGACAAGAACACCGGCACGACGAGCGCCCAAATGCGCAGCCAGGTGGTTGCGGCCCGCGCGTTGCAGCAGGAACGATTTCAAGGAGAGCGGAACACGCTCAACGGTCGGATGACCCCGCGGCAGATCAGGCGACACTGCCAGCTCGACAAGGGGGCGGAAGGGCTGCTGAAAAACGCGATGGACGAAATGGGGCTGTCAGCCCGCGCCCACGACAAAATTCTCCGCGTCGCGCGGACGATCGCCGATCTCGACAGCAGCCAGACGATCAATTCCACCCACCTCAACGAGGCGATCAACTATCGCACCCTGGATCGGAACTTTTGGGCGTAGGATGGCTGTGAGAATCGATGATCGTAAAAAAAAAGAAGCCCCAAACCATAAGGCTCAGGGCTTCTCTGTCCGGGAGTGCGGGCCAACGCCCCACAGACATCATTATCATACCCGCTGGTTGAGCCGAATCAAGTAATATCTCTAAAAAAAATTGCATTTTCATAAAATAGATATAAATATTTTCTGTGTAATGAGTTGCGGATATGCATTTAGGCCCATTTGACGGCTGCTCGGTGGTCAATCCAGCGACATGGCCATCACCGCTGCGTCGCCCGCAGGGTTGCAGCGTGGTCTGCCGCTGGGGTTGGCTGGCCGCTTTTGCAGCGCTGCTCATCGGCGCTCGGGCGGGAACTGCGGCAGACGACCCGGTGTTTGATGTTCGAGCGCTACTGGACACTCCGTTGAATGCCAAGGTGCTAAAGAGCACAGTCAGCGGCCAGATCGTCACGGAAGAGGTCCGGTTCCATTCCGAACGGGATGGGGAGCAGGATGTCGAAATCTTCGCGTTCTTTTCCTACCCCAAAGGCGGGCGTCGGTTGCCCGCCTACATTTGGAATCCGGGGGGGCTAAGCCAGTCGAGTCCCGCCTTCACCGAAGTCGGAGCCAGGCGGGGGTACGCCACCCTCTGCATCGACTTTCCCCAGAAGGGATATCGTTCGACCGGCAACTACGACATCATCGCCGGGCTGGTGCTGGAGGGGGATCCGCGCCGGGCGCCGATTTACCACGGTGCGGTGGCACTGCTGAAAGCGGTTTCCTTTCTGGAAAGTCGTCCGGAAGTCGACAGGCAGCGGATCGGTATGGCCGGCAGCTCCTGGGGAGGTTTCTTCACGACCTTTATGGCGGGGATTGATCCCCGCCCCAAGGTGGCCTCTTCATTATATGGCTCCGGCAATCTGCATCTGGGAAACGCCTGGTGGGACGGCGACAGCAAGAATGGCCGGGAGCCTCCCTCGCCAGACGAGCGCGAGCGGTGGCGGACGACGCTCGACCCTGCCTGGCGTCTGCCGACGAAGCGGATTCCCATCGCCTGGATCACCGGCGTCAACGATCAATTCTACCTCCTGCCGGGAGTCATTCAAAGTCATGAAATGGCTGCTGGACCGCGACATCTCACACTCCTCCCTAACTGGCATCATGCCTTGCCGCAAAAGCTCCACGACGAACTGGTTCTGGCCTGGCTCGACGTCCATCTGAAAGGGGCTCCTCCTTTTCCGACGGCGACGCCGCTCGTGATCCAGAATGATCGCGGACGGCTGACTGCCCGTTGGGAATTCCAGGGAAAGGCAACTGTGGCGGACTTGATCGTCTCGTACGGCGACGCGGGGAACTGGCGCGGCAGGTACTGGCACACGCTTCCGGCGCAGATCAAGGGGAGCGGCGTTGTCGCCGAATTCCCCGCCAGCCGACTCCCTTGTTTCGTCAGTGGTTCCATCACCGACCCGCGGGGGATTCGGGTCTCGACCCCCGTTTTGAAAGTCGAAGCGCAGCAGTTGGGGAATGAGACACAGCGCGCCGTTCCCGACTACAACGGCTGTGCCGAATGGGGAGGGTTTGAAGAGGACCATCTGGCCTACCTCGCCCGCCACAATGCCTCCGGCCAGACACGGTGGATTCCGCAGCCGAGCCGCGACCCCTACCGCGGCAAGCAGTCGGCGCTCCTTAAGCCGGGGCGGACTGATCTGGCGCCGATCCTCTCGACCGCGACGATCCCGCACCGCTTGACCGCCTACCTCAAAGCCGATCGCCCCACCCGTGTCAGTCTCTCTCTCGCAGGGGAAACCGCGGAATTCGACGTCGGAAACAAATGGACGCAAATCCAAATGGAACACACTCCCCCCAACACGCTCATGGGAGGAACCTTTGCCAGCATCACGTCGCCGGAAGGGTCTGTCGTTTTGATCGATCAGGTGGAGTTCCGGCCGATTCCGAGCGATGAGTAGCGTTCCACCCTGCATGCGGATGGGGGAGTCATCGTTCAAGGCGGCTGGAGTGACGCACGTCGGAGATTGAAAGAATGAACCACGAAATACTCGAACGACACGAAAGGAAGTTTTTTGATAGCCGTTTGTTTGGAGGACCACGGTCCGAACTTCTCTGACTCCTCCGCGTCTCCGCGTCTCCGCGTGAGCAATCCACCAGCATCTAGCCACGACAAGATGATTGTCGCGACAAGAGATCACCCGACAACGAAGTGTGCTACCGAATGGGATCGCTGGATGTGACTGACACGTGTTTTTCGTGTACTGCGGGGGCTTCGTGGTTCCATAAAGCGTTGGAACAAAAATGCCGCGCGCGGAGACGCGGAGGTCGCGGAGGTCGCGGAGAGGGAAATGGCATTTGGCAGGATGGAGTGGAGACTATACGCTATCCGCCAAAGTGCATTATCGGTGAGTTCGACACATCGAATCGTCCCTACACATTTTCGTTCCTCGCCCGTCCCTTGGATCGTTCCCTACCGACCATGAAATCCTGCGCTCTCCGCATTCGGCTTCCGCTCTGCCTGACCTTCGTCCTCATCACGGGATCCTGGGGGTCCGCCTGGGGGGAGAACTGGCCCGGTTGGCGCGGGCCGCAGCGGACAGGCGTTACCAGCGACGCGGGGGTTCCGCTCGACTGGTCGCCGGAGGAGAACGTTCTGTGGACGGCGCCCCTTCCGGGGGTGGGGACATCCAATCCCATTGTGTGGGGAGGTCGCGTGTTTCTTACGGCGTCGGAGGGGCGCGACGAAGGGGAACTGCACGTCTTGTGCTTCGATCGCGACAGCGGACGGACGCTCTGGGATCGGCGGCTGTGGGGGACCGCTCCCACACTGTTCTATGCGCGGAGCGGCATGGCCAGTGCGTCCCCAGTGACCGACGGCGAGCATGTCTGGGCCTTCTTCGGCACGGGGGACGTGTTTTGTCTCGACATCGACGGGGGACTCGTCTGGCAGCGGGCGCTGTCCGAAGAATACGGCGTGTTCGAGAATCGTTTCGGCGCCTCCAGTTCGCCGGTTCTCTTCGAAGACCTGCTCATTCAGCAGTGTGATCATTACGGCGACTCGTATGTGATTGCCCTGGATGCCCGGACGGGGGGCAACCGCTGGAAGGGGGACCGGCCCGAAGCGTGGCATTCCTGGTCGTCGCCGCAGATCGTGCCGGTGGAGGAGCGCTTCGAACTGGTGCTCTCGGGTTCCGAGAAGCTGGACGGTTACGATCCCAGAACGGGAACGCGGCTGTGGACGGTCCGGGGGCTGGCGCGGGAGTGCGTTCCGACTCCGGTCCTGGGGGCGGGCCGTCTGATCTCGGTCAGCGGACCCAACGGAGTTCACGTCGCCGTCCGGCCGGGAGGGACGGGGGATGTCACCGATTCGCACGTCGAGTGGCGGAATGAACGGGGAACGTCGTTCATTCCTTCGGGAATCGTGGTCGGGTCGCAATATTTCGTGGCGGACGACAAGGGAGTCGGCGCGTGCTTCGACATCCAGACGGGAGAACTGCTGTGGCGCAAGCGGCTGGGAGGACGGTTCACCGCCTCGCCGGTCGCGGCCGGCAGCCGCGTCTTCTTCACGAACGAATCGGGAACGACGTTGATCCTCGACGGCGCCCGCCGCGATCATCACGAACTGGCACGGAATGAATTGGGCGAAGAAGTCTACGCCTCGGCCGCGATCTCACAGGGAAAGTTGTTCCTGCGCACCCCTCGGCGGCTCGTTTGTGTGGGGGGGAAATAGGATCGAACTGGGGAATGGCGGAGCGTCGCTATTTTGAATCGTCAGCGGGGCGCTGTTACACTGGAATCGAAGTGATTCATCCAAATCTGGGAATTGGCGAAATGAATATCGGATCCGAAGTGGCAATACTGAATCGCATTATCGAGCCCGAGAAGCCCGAGCTGCCGGTGGACTTGGCAAAAGTCATTCTCGGCTGGCAGTTCTCCGAAAGCGATCGTCGGCGGATGCAAGAACTCATCTCTGCGGCAAAGCAGAAGCAACTCAGGGGGCGCGAAAAGGCTGACGCGGAGAATTATGAGCGAATCGGACACTTCCTCTCGATTCTCAAGTCCAAAGCGAGGCGCTCGCTCAAGCGGCAACCCAGCCGTTGAGGCTCGTCAATAAGGCCCGTCAATGGAATCCCGATTGACTAGGCAGATCTGGAAGCGGGCCGGAGAGCGTTGCGAGTATTGCCTCGTTCCGCAATCGGCTGATGAGCTCCCTTTCCACGTCGACCATATCATCGCGCAGCAACACGGCGGGGAGACGCTCGCATCAAATTTGGCGTTGGCCTGCTTCGCCTGCAATTTGCATAAAGGCCCGAACCTCACCGGTCGTGATCGGCAGACCCGAAAGATCGTTCGGCTGTTTCATCCACGTCGCCAGAAATGGAGCCAGCATTTCCGGTGGGACGGTTCGGTGCTTGTTGGGCGCACCGCGATTGGCCGTGCGACGATTGCGACTCTCGGTATTAATCTGCCGCATCGTGTCGAATTGCGCGCTGCCCTGATTGCCGAAGGAATCTTCCCTCCGACCGAACTCACTGAGTAGTTCGACAGTCGGCATTACCAACGTGTCGCTAACCCTTTGATCTCTTCTCGGAGTGACGATGCAATGGTGGCGTACCGAGACTCGTCTCTCGGCTCTTCCCCTCCAGTGGGGAAGGTGGGTCGTCGGTGGCGAATCCTGGAAGTGTCCGCGTTCAAGGCCAGTGGAATTGGCAACGGGTGTCATTTCCTTCAGACCGCCCCCCTCAATCGGTCACGGTTTTTCCGCGTCCCCTTCCTTCGCCAAGCGCAATTGCGTGAGGAATCGTTGGACTTTGTCGTGAATCGTTTGACTGTTCCGGACGACCAGCAATCCGTTGTACTGAATGACCAGCCCGCGCCCGCCGGTTTCAACCCACGTTTCCGGGGCGATCGTCTGGGCGACCAGTTCGGCGACGGAATTGGTTGAGTAGACGATTCGCGGCGGCCTCCCTCCCTGCGACGTCTGTGCAGCCCCGGTAGTGCCGGCGATTGGCTCAGCGCTTATGGCGGCGCCAATACCAGCGGCCATTTTGGACATCATCTCCGAGGCGGGAAGCCCAGCATTCCGCGCCGATTCGATTTTGCCTTCCCCCGGAATGGCCAGGTCGCGGATGTCGTACACTCCCACGACCCCATCAGCCTTGGCGACGGTGGTGACCTTCATGACTTCGTCTTCGACGATGTATGTCAACGCCAGAGGTTCAAGCAACAATCTGAGTACGCTGCGAAAGCTCACTCCGTTGATCGAGAGCGTTACCGGAGTGTCGACCGACACTCCTTCATCCACCAACGTCTGCTTGTCGAGCCAAATATTGATGTTGTGGAATTCCTTCAAGTAAACCAGCGTGTCCTCCAGCGACGTCTCCTGAAATTGCACTTCCGTTGGCTTGTCCAGACTGGCGTGGATGCGCGCCTCGGCGGTATTGACGTGGAGTGTGCCATTTTGGCGGACTTTCACCAGCGCCTGTCGCGTCGCCGCGTCGATTTCTCCTCGTTCGGCAGCGGCCGGGTTCTGCGCGACCGCCTGCACAGGAATCGAATTATGAGGCGAAGTGGGCCAAAACGCCGTGACCATCAGCAAGCCGGCCGCCAGGGCCAAAACGCTTCCAAATGTGCAGCGCATGATCAATCTCCTGCGTCGAAGGTGAATGGCTCGTGTGAAATGCTTGGCCAGTTCGGCGGCGTCGCCGAACTCTTCCAGCGCGGTCCGGATGGCAACTTCGTGAGTCAATCCCTGAGCCGCCAGTTCCTGCAACCGCTGCTCCAGATGATCGCGCAGCTCGTCGGCGATCCCGTCGCGCTGCGCCGGTTTGAGCCGCAGGAACCGGCTCAGCAGATTCAAGTACAACTCGAATTCGTGTTCGGGCATGATGGTCGGATTGCCCTGTGGATTTGCGTCATTCGCGGCCTTCGCCAGCAGCGTTTTCGCGGGGAGCCACTCCCTTGCGAATGACTCCCCGCGGTGCGCTTCCTCGTTCAGTTCTTCGCCGATTTGCGCATCATCTCCAGTAATTGCCGGATTTCGGCATGCACTTCGCGTGTCTGCCGGGCGATGAGCAGGCCATTGTATTCCACGACCGACCCGGCCCCTCCCACCGCGCCCCACGATTCCGGTTCCACGGTCTCCGTAATCACATCAGCTAACGTCGTGCCCTGGCGGGGGGGAGCGACGCCACTTCCTCCAGCCGACTTCGACGAGCCGCTGGTGGCCGAGCCAGGTGCCGGGGCAACTCCTCCCGGTCCGGTCTGTCCCGATTCCAGCGGCGATGCATTGATTGCCGCCAGTGCCCTGGGCGCCAACAGCGACTGCAAGTCGCGCACGTTGTAAACCTCGATCTCCAGCCGTTCTCCCAGCTTCGCGCGGGTGGTGACCATCACCAATCCATCCCTGAGCAAATAGCCAAGGTGCAGCGGTTCAAGCACCAATTTCAGCACCGCATGCGCGGGCAAACTGGTGTACCTCAGCGACAGAGTAACGGGGGTATCCACCGCGATCCCATCGTCCTGCAGTGTCGTCTTGTCGATCAGAATATCCACGCCGGTCTGGTCGCTCAACAGGTTCAGCACATCTTGCAGTGGCACATCCTCCAAAGCGAGCTTCTCCACCGGGATGGCCAGTTTCGCTTCGACCTGCGCTCGCGACGCATCGGAGGATTCTCCCCCGCGAATTGCGCGGTTTGCGCCTGCGGGAACGGGTGAATCCTGCCCGATGCCGCGGGCCGGCAGCGGGGCGTGGGGGGATTCCGGCCAAAAGGCGGTGACAAACAACAGTCCTGCGGCCATGGCCGCGATCGTTCCGTACGTGCAGCGCATCATCAATCTCCTGCGTCGGATGTGTGAAGCCCGAGTGAAATGCTTGGCCAATTCGGCAGCGTCGCCAAATTCGTCCAGTGCGGTCCGGATCGCCTCTTCGTGGGACAGTCCCTGATTGGCCAATTCCTGCAACCGCTGGTCCAGATGGTCGCGCAGCTCGTCGGCGATCCCGTCGCGCTGCGCGGGTTTGAGTCGCAGAAAGCGACTCAGCAGACTCAGATACAACTCGAATTCGCGTTCAGGCATGAGTCAGTTCCTCGTGGTGCCAGGGGATCGTTGCGAAATGTCATGGAAATGATTTTTGGAGCGTTCCCTGTCCCGGAGGGAATCGCCATCGAGGTTACGTCGTTTCCGGGACCGGGCCCAACACGGGAGAGAGCATCGACCGCACGCACTCGGCGTAAGTATGCCATTCCCGCGCCTGCTGCGAGAGGCGTTTGCGCCCCGCCTCGGTCAGGGCGTACCACTTCCGCCGCCGTCCGGTCGACTCGTCCCACGAACTCTTGATCAACTTGTCGGCTTCCAGCCGGTGCAACAGCGGGTACAGAGTCCCCGCCTGGATCTCCACCATCCCGTGGCTGGCGGTCCGCAATTCCTGTTGCAGCAGGTAACCGTATTTTTGTCCTCCGGACAAGACGGTCAGCAGCATCAGGTCCAAGCTGCCGCGCATCAATTCAGGATTCAGCCGTCCCATCACCCCTCCCGTGCCATCGCTGCCATGCGATTATGTAGACACCCGATATATAGCGGAGCCATCTATAGATGTCAAGGAAAATTCCGCAAAAAAGATGGCGATCGTGCGACTGATAAAATACGAGTACAACTCGTTCGTCTGGTAACTGTGCGTGGCGGGCATCCTTCATGGAGTGCGGGAACTTCATTTCCGCTTTTCGTTCTTGCACACTCGGCGTGTCGAAGGAGCAAAACCGCCACCTGAGAACGATCTTCCATTCTTCGCGCCGCAGGCCTGCACTTCTCTCCGCTTGATACAGCGACGCCGCGGTAGGCCCGCCTGAAACTCTCCCTCCAGTCCTGGGCCAAACACGTCATACGTGTAATGCACCTTCTTCGTCGTCGTGCCGCCGGAGGTTTTGAACGTGACGTCGGTCAGGCGGTTGCGGTGGTCCCAGGTGTAGTCGGTGTAGCTGCCGTCGCTGATCTTGGTCTTGCGGGTGCGGTTCCCTTCGTTGTCGTAGGTGTAGTTGTACGTCCCGTCGCTCGTCAGGCGGTTGTTCGTCCCGGTCGTGTACCCGGTGTTCGTCCGGTTGCCGTTGGCGTCGTACGTGTACGACTCGTTCGTCTGGTAGCTGTGCGTGGCGGCGGTCACCTGGCCTGATTTGTCGTAGGTGTAGCTGTCGGTTCCGTCGGGACTGGTGGTCCCGGTCAGCCGCCCGAGCGTGTCGTACGTCCAGGTGTAGCTGGCGAGGTTCGTCCCCCCCTTGTCGTGCGACAGGTTCGTCAGCCGGTCGGCACTGTCGTACGTGTAGGTGGTGCTGGCGACCAGATTCGTCCCGGTCAGGTCGGCATACCGGCTGATGCTGCTGTACGCCCCGGCCGCGTTGTACGCCAGATCGACCCGCTTGTTGGCGACGCTGTTCCCCCCCGATTGTCCCTGCTGCTTGACCTGCGTCATCCGGTCGAGCGCGTCGTAGCTGTAATTGTTGAGGAAGTCGGCGGTCCCGGCGACGCTCGCCGACAGGCTCGTTCGGCGGTTGACGTTGTCGTACCCGCTGGTGAGGATCACCCGCGGGACGTTGGGGGTGCCGTTGTTGTCGACGGTCGAGACCCTGCCGGCGGCATCATACGTGTAGGCATAGGCCGAGTCGGCGTCGCTGGAACTGGTCAATTCCCCGGCGGCGTCGTAGGCATAGCTGATCGTCCGGATCGTCGAGCCGCCGCTCTTCCAGAGTTCGCTGGTCAGCCGGTAGAGCGTGTCGTACGTGAAATTCGTCAGCCGCCCATTCCGGTCGGTCTGGCTGGTGACGTTCCCCACGGCGTCGTACCCGTAGGTCCGGGCGTTGCTCTGGGCGTTGGTTTCGGTGGTGACTCGATTCAGGTTGTCGTAGG
>JBJXGA010000380.1:0-23673 GCA_046152955.1 Planctomycetales bacterium
AGTGGGATTGCAACCTGCCTACATTTTCGTGTCACCCCATTTTTAGCTTTTAGCGCCCTGCTTTTTCGCACGAGGACAACCGCCTGCTGAATGAAACCGCTCGGTGACGGCCAGGCGGCGCCTCGTCTGCCCAGAAGCGGCGAATGCGCTGGTGTCACCGCCATCAAGTGGCACCTGAGCGGAACACGTCCGTCGACTCCCTGTTGTGCTACTTCCTGCGCCCCTCGAATTTGCCCCCGAGAGGTGCAAACTCGAACAAATCTGCGTCGACGATCCTGCTGGGCGCATTGGCGGTTTCGGTTTTCCCGCCGACCAGTTCCACCTTCCTCGCTAGCGCGCAGGGCTTCATATCGAGTTCGTCCAGCTCCACCCAGATGCATCTGTCGTCCCAAGGACTGGGCTGCAGTGACGTTCTGGCGATGCGTGAGTTTGGGCTTTGAGCGAGGCCGATTTCCGCTCCCATTGGGGAGCGGCCCCATTCCGATGGCTCGGGCGACTTCAGTCACCCGAGCGTTTTTGCATTGCAGAAGGTACACCATGTTGTTAGCATATAAGTGAACACGATGCCACACGTTGAATTCGTTTGGAACGACGAGTTGATCGAGTACATCGGTCAGCATGGGGTGACCCCGGAGGAGTTCGAAGAAGTTGTGTTGGACGCGAAGACCGTTCGCCGCAGCAGGTCGTCGAACCGCCCCATCGTGTTCGGTCCGACGAGTACCGGGAAATTCCTGGCGTGTGTTTTCGAGTACACGGGTGCCGATAAAACTGAAATCTTGCCAGTGACTGCATACGAAATCGATGACTACCCCACGTAATAAACCGCGGCGTGTGATCCGTCCGCTGACTCCTGATGAATCGCAACGCCTTGGCGCGGCGCGTGCAGCGGTCGAAGCCGAGCGGGATGAGATTTTGCGAGAAGGGCGGGCTGAGAAACGGGCCTGGCTGGCGATGCGGCGTGCTGTCGACGAGACCGTCGGGCGGCTGAAGCTTGAACGGGAGCGGCTCGGGTTGTCGCTCGCGGATGTCGAAGAACGGAGCGGGCTGAGGCGATCTGTACTCTCGCGCCTGGAAAACGAACCGACGAGTAATCCGACGATGCTGACGTTGCAACGTTACGCTCTCGCTCTGGGAATGAATCTCCAAACCCGCCTGGTCGGGCCTGGATGACCGAGCCGCGGGCAAGCAGGTGACAGAGCGTGCCGCATCTTCTTGAGGCAATCGCGCTCTACCTGGACGCAGGCGAGGCAGCGGTCCCGCCTCGATCGCTGCTCGAAGTGATTGCCGTCGTTGGCGGCGCCGGAGCAGGTATCCCGGCTGCCGCGGCGATGCCAGTGTGCATGCCATGTGACCCGTCATGACTCTTTGCCCTTTCGCAATGGACTGAACAGTAGGGGCAGCGATCGGCAACGACTGCGTTACATTCTTGCGGCAGATTCCGGCTTGAGGCAGTCAACCTTGTGACCTGTCTGTCACGATACGGTTTCGGCTCGGGATATCCAGATCGAATTCAAAAGAATTTCGAGGATTCCGGTCGCGGCGGGTGGAGGATGGGTAGGGTTGGTAACAAACGTTCAGGCACGAAACGAGTGAGAGTCTGAAACCAGGGGCAGATCGTCCAGGGGACGCTGGATTCTCGCGGTGCCGGTCGGGCGCCCGGCGCCGCGCGAGACAGTCCGTCAGGAAGAAATACGGGCCAGCGATCTTCTCCCGCAGCGATCCCGGCTTGTTGTGTGCGGGTATAACTCGATCCGACGACCGGTACGCTTGTTTTGCATGGGCGCCTTTTTGTAAAATAAGAGTTGACCTTCCGGCTACGTGTCATCGGAAGATGAAATAGGATGTCCTTCCACGGCAAGCTTATTATGCGAGCCGGCCGTTTTGTGAAACAGGTAGAGGGCTACAATGCCTTCATCCCCGCTCCGCTCCCACCGGACCCTCCGGTGACGATGGACCCTGAACTCGCACGGCTGCTTTCCGACGCAGACCGCGCCTTAGGACGGCTGGATGGGGTCGCTTCCGTCCTGCCCAACCCTGACCTCTTTGTGGCGATGTACGTTCGACACGAGGCTGTCCTGAGTTCGCAGATCGAGGGAACCCAAAGCTCGCTGGACGACGTACTCCAGTTCGAGATCGACTCTGCCGGTAAGGAACTCCCGCAGCGCCTGCGGCTCGAGCACGACGGCGTTCGCGGCGAACGACAGAACCAGGGATTTCAGTTCCTGCGTACTGGTGCGGTGGAACTCTCCCAGAACTGAGCCGTCGGATTGTGGGGTCAACGAGTGGGCGGAAAGCTGCGGGTGTTCGGTCACGTAGCGGGCGACGGCTGGGAGGAAACGGACGCGGATGGTTGCGGCCGGCGCGCGGCCGTTGCCGCGGTAGATCCCCAGCGAACCGGCCAGGTACTCTTTGAGTGAGAAATCGGCGGGGGCGGGGAACTGCAAGTCGGTGACGTCGGCCCCGTGCATCCGGTCGAGCTTGTAGAGCCGCGGTTCGCCCCGGTCGGCGGCGTGGGCGACCAGGTAGACGCCGCCGTTGTGGAAGACCCAGCCCAGGGGGTGGACATCGCGGGTCGCCGGCTCGGTGGCCCGCTCCGAATGAGCGGCGAATCCTGCACGATGTAGCCCCCGCTGGATTTCAGGACTGACTTCATGACACTCGGGTGACACACGTTCTTCGACGGCTCGAAGACGGGGGCCATTGGCCCGTGCATACTGGCTTTTTAATGAATCGTCATTCGGACTCGAGGACGCACCGACTGCGCCATCGCTGGTTCTCTGGTTCGGCAGGCGGATGCGATCGTTCCGATTCCGTGAAACTTGGTATGAGGACTCCCAACGGAGGGATTCGAATTCTTCGAACGCACATTGGCGGCTTCCGGGGAACTCGGCTTACATGCTCCCAACGGAGCGGTTAGACATCCTCGAAGACACATTGGCGGCTCGGCGGGAGCCTCGCCCTCCCGGTACGCTTTTTCTTTTCACCACACGTCGTGCAATGCGACTAAGAACGCTCGGCGGTTGCATCGCATGGCGCCTGTCATTCTGCGATGAATCGTACCAAACCGCCCCCTCCCGCGGACAGTTTCAGCGTGATGCTGTCGCTCGGAACGACGGTCCGCCGAGCGATCGACATCCCGTGCTTCGCCGAGTCGTCGTCAGAGACGACCTCTGCGGCAAAGCGTCCCGTCGAAAGAAACCGCAGCGGCACGTCGAGCGTCCGTCCCTTCCGATCTGTCATGGCCCCCAAATACCAATCCGCTCCGCTGCGACGGGCGATCACGATGTACTCTCCGACTTTCGCATCCAGCACTTGGGTATCGTCCCAGGTCGTGGGAATGGCCGCGAGAATTGCCAGCCCCGGATGGCCCCGGTAGGCGCTCGGGTAATCTGCGACCATCGACAAGTGGTTCTGATAAACGACGTAGCTGGCCAGCGTTCGAGCCGGAGTTCCCATCACCAGCGGTGCGTCGTTGCGCGGTTGAAACGCCTCGGGCGGAACGGTGCGAAACGACCCCTGATGGAAATCGAGCGGCCCGGCCAGCATCCGGGTGAATGGGACCGTGACTTCGTGGTCCGGCGTGATGCCCAGCGCGTCCCACTTGTCGTACTCGAGGTTCATCACTCCTTCGTGTGAGAGCAGGTTGGGGTAGGTCCGCTCCAAGCCGGTCGGCTTGGGACAGCCGTGGAGGGTGACGGTCAGTTGGTTGTCCGCCGCCAGCGCCACGGCCCGCCGCACGAAGCGGTTCATCTCCTGATCGTCGCGGTCCATGAAGTCCAGCATGACCCCCTCGACACCCCACTCGCGGTAGAGGGGGAACGCCTTCTCCATATGCGCTTCGGCAGCTTTCCAGTTCATCCACAACCGAATGCGGACCCCTTTCGCCTTGGCGAACTTCAACACCTCGGGGAGGTCGAGGCCACTGACTCCCTGCGTTGGTTCGGCCCCTTCGTACGGAACGATGGGACCGCCGTACCAGGCGGTATTGCCGACGCCGTCGAGCGAGTGGTACGGGATGCCCGCTGCGGCGCAGAAATCGATGTAGTGCTTGGCCGTGGCGGTGTTCAATCCGGGCTTGAATCGTACCTGCTCCTCGTAGAAACCGTTCCACCACGGAAACGTCGTCTTCCCGGTCTTGATCCAGGAGGTGTCGTGGAGCGCGCACGGCTCGTTCAAGGCGAGAACGATGTCGGATTCGACGAGGCGCCCGACGCGGTCTCCGAGCAGCACCACGCGCCAGGGAGAATTGTGCGGCAGCGAGTGTCGAACGGCCACGGCCGGTTCCTTCGGCAGCGGCGACAGACGGGTCGAGAGCAGCCCGTCGCCGGACGGCGCCAGGTACAGCCCGGCGTACTCGTTGACGTTCGCTTCGGTGATCGCGGCCCAGGTTCCGCCGGGATACTCGAGTAACAGCGGGAGGCCGAGCAGCCAGTCTTTGGGCAACGCTTTGGCCAGCTTCGGCTGATAACGCTGCTCGTAAGAGGTGGTGAACCCGTTGAGGGGTAGGGCGAACGCCCTGGCGTCGGGGGGGACGCGGAACTCCGTCCGTTCTTGCTGAACAGCGAGAGTCTCCCATCCGTTCTGCTTCAGGAAACGGTAGCGGAACGCCGCCCCCGCGTCATACGCGCGGAGGTGGACTTCCCACGTCCGCTTCGTGCCATTCGTCTCGCGCAGGACCGCCGTGACCTCGGCGGCATCGACGCGCACCCCCCGCCGCTTTCCCGTGACCTGGGTGAATTCGTCCCGCACGGATCGCGCCTCCACGGCGACGATCTCGCACGACCCGCCCAACGCAGTGTCACCGGAGAATTCGACGCCGAGCCGGGAGTGGCCGATGACCTCCTGGCCGTCAAACGTCACCCGGTAGCACGGCACCGCGTCCAACGCGCCGACCTTGCGGAGCGACACCTCGATTCGTACCCGGTCATCGGGCGAAACGGCGACGACGGGGGACGCAGCGCGAACCTCTACTGCGATCAGTAGACCGGCCAACAGCACGCTGAACTGCCTCATTTTGATCTCCTTCGGTTTGGCCTCCGGCTTGGCCTTGGCGCCATGCGAACCCGACAGTCGGCCCGACGGCGTCGATGCCGATCGCGTCATCCTGGTCGAATCGCGGAGCGCCTCCCGTCGAACCTGAGCGTGAGCAGTTCGGCAGCGTTCCGGCAATCACTGGCTTGGACAGCTTCGAACTGGCGGGTCGCGTCGGCGATTCCGCCGAGTGTAGAGTCCGGGCGAATTCAGGGATAGCGAAGGCCATGCGGGTAGCAGCAGCGCTGCCGGACGGGTACGCCCCACCCATCCCGCAATCGGTACACCCGACACTTGCCCCACCGTGGCCCACCAGCCCATGCCGACATCGTGACACATCCGCAAACCCCAACAATTCCACAGTTTGCGGCAATCCCCCCGCGTTCGGACCGAATGACCCACCACGTGACCCACCACGTGACCCACCAGATGGCCGACAAGATGGCCCACCATGTGGTCACCCAGTTGGCACACCTCCCCAGGAACGGCGTGCCGTCGGACCACCGGTCCCGTCGCCAACCAATCTGCCAAGCGCAGGTTGTGTTGTCGCCAGGGGATTCGCACACGACGCGGCGGTGTCGTGCGGAGGGACGCACTTGTCGTTCACGTCCAGAGTTTCTGGATTTCTGAGAAATCCAGCGACAGGCGCTCGCCGCTGACTTGACACGGATATGTATACTGATGTACAATTTCCGGCGTAGAGGCCAGTCAGGAATCTCCGAGACATGGCGTCCGCCAATCAGTTTCGCGGTTGCCGGCTCTGGTGCCACCATCGTGTCTTCTCAGTCCTGTGCCGCGCACGAACTCTTGGCAGTTCGACAGCGCCAGTCTTGCTCGCCAATCCGCGCCAGCCGGATGGGGTCGAACACGGGACGCAAGTCCCGTCTAGCTGACGATCTGATTCACCATCCGAGCGAGCCGGATGGGGTCTGAGGAGCGCCTCCGTTCTCGCTTTGGATTGTTTCTAATCGCGATTCTGCGTTGTATGAGGTTGCGCCTACGCTGGGAGGCCGTCGCGGCCTTTTTGATTGTCATTCTAGGATGCCAGATCGCGATCATCCGCTGGCTGTGGCTTGCGATGGAAGCCGCATGACCGCAATCCGGTTCGACGATTCAATCTGACTTTCGTCGGCACCCATCGCGACCCGCGACTCTTTGACCAAACCGGAAGGATGTTGCTACGCTATGCCGCGGGTATGCGTCAGTCGTCGCCGCCGGCTCCTGCTGTTTTGCCTGTTCTGCTGTGGACGCGCGAACGGGCAGGTTCGGTGTGCGTTGCTGAGCTGAAACCTGTACACTTTGTGGCCGGAGAGAAATGGTTGTGAGATTGCCCATGACACAGAACGATTCGAATCGATTCAGGAGCCTCGCCGTGGTGGCGGGCCTTGCCGTTAGCTTCTCTGGCTTCTGGTGGGGAATGAAAAATAGCGCCGCGGTCGAGCCTCCCGAACCAACTGCAAAGCTGGCTGCCGACAATCCGTTTGCCGCTCCGAGTTCGCTGCCGTTCCATGCGCCGGCGTTTGACACAATCCGCAGCGAGCACTTTCTGCCGACATTCCTGTTCGGAATGAAGCAGCAATTGGCCGAAATGCAGGCGATCGCCAGTCAGTCGGCGGCGCCGACGTTTGAAAACACGATCGAACCGATGGAGCGCTCCGGAGCGCTCCTGACGCGGGTGGACAATGTCTTTTCCAACCTGACGTCGGCCGACAAGACCAAGGCGCTGCAGAACATCGAAACGGAACTCGCCCCCCTGCGGGCGGCCCATTCCGACAACATTCTGCTGAACCGTCCGCTGTTTCAGCGGGTCGAGAAGGTCTGGCAGAAGAAAGCGTCTTTGAGGCTGACCGAAGAACAGGCGGAAGTGCTCAAGCAGCGCTACGAAAGTTTCCTCCGGGCGGGGGCTAGGCTGAGTGACCCCGATCAGGGACGAATTCGATCGCTCAACGAACAACTCTCCAAACTCGAAACGAAGTTCGAAGAGAATCTGCTGGCGATCGCGAAAGAGCGGGCGATTGTCGTCGACACGGCCGAGGAACTCGACGGCCTGTCATCAGCCGAAATCGCCGCGGCGGCGGAAGCGGCCAAGGCGAATGGCCATGACGGCAAGTACCTGCTCCAGATTTCGAACACCACGCGCGTGCCGGTTCTCCCGTCGCTGAACAATCGGACTCTGCGGCAGCGCGTCTGGGAGGCCTCCGCCCATCGCGGTCTGGGACGGGATGGTGGCATCGACAATCGCGGACTCGTCCTGGAAATTGCACAGTTGCGGGCCGAGCGCGCCAAAATTCTGGGGTACGAAAACCATGCGGCGTATAAGCTCCAGAATCAAATGGCGAAGACTCCCGCCGCCGCTCGCAAGCTGCTGACGGACCTCGTTCCCGGAGTTCTCGAACGGGTCCAACAGGAAGCGCGGGATCTCGAGGCGATGATCAAGGGGTCCGGCGCGAGCCATCCCCTGGCCCCGTGGGACTGGGAGTATTACTCCGAGAAGGTCCGCAAAGCGCGGTTTGCCGTGGATGAAGCGGCGCTGCGGCCCTACTTCGAGCTGGATTCGGTCCTGAAGAACGGCGTCTTCTTCACGATGAACAAGCTCTACGGAATTTCGTTTCGCGAACGACACGACCTGCCGGTTTACCATCCGGACGTCCGCGTGTTTGACGTCCTGGATCGCGACGGATCGCAGATCGGTCTGTTCTATGCCGACTACTTCCAGCGCAATACGAAACGTGGCGGCGCCTGGATGAGTTCCATCGTGGATCAGTCCCGGCTGCTGCATGAACAGCCGGTGATCGTAAACTGCCTCAACATCCCCCGTCCCGCCGATGGGGAGCCGGCGCTCATCAGCTTTGACAATGTCACGACGCTGTTCCATGAGATGGGGCATGCGTTGCATGGCCTTTTTTCGGATGTGACCTATCCGACCGTCGCCGGGACCGCGACACCCCGTGATTTCGTGGAGTTTCCATCGACCTTCGAGGAAGACTGGGCCATCCAACCGGAGATTCTCGCCAACTATGCCCGGCACTATCAGACCGGAGAGCCGATCCCCAACGACCTGCTCGACAAGGCGATCAGCGCCAAAAAGTTCAACAAAGGGTTTGAAACGCTCGAGTACCTGGCGGCGGCGCTCTTGGATCTTGAGTGGCACATGCTGACCAGCGATCGGATCCCCTCTGACGTGGAGCGGTTTGAAGCGGAATCGCTCAAGAAGGTCGGCATCGATCATCCGGCCGTGCCCCCCCGCTATCGGACGGCTTACTTTGCGCACATCTGGTCGGGGGGATACTCGTCGAGCTACTACGCCTATCTCTGGAGCGAAGTGCTCGCTGCCGACGCCTTTGCCCATATGTTGGCGCAAGGGGGCTGTTCGCTGGAGAACGGCAACGGATTCCGCAAGAACATCCTGAGCCGCGGTTCCAGCCGCGATCCGATGGCGTCTTACAAGGCCTTTCGGGGAGCTGAGCCAATGGTCGAGGCGCTCCTGATTCGCCGCGGATTGAAGTAGCACAGGTTTCATTGTCATTGAAATTGAAAGAGAGCCATTCATCATGATCCGAAGGTCTGCGTTCGCTGTCGCCTGGCTGTCCCTTGTCACCCTGGGGTTGATTGCCGTGAATTCTTCCGTCGCCAACGATGACGCCAAAGGGAACGTTCGATTTTACATCGGGACGTACAACAGCCCGGCGAGCGAAGGGATTTACCTCGCGGAACTGGACCGTGCGACGGGGAAGATGTCTGAGCCGGTTTTGGCCACCCCGGCGAAGAATGCCTCGTTTCTGGCGATCCACCCGACGAAGCCCTTTCTGTATGCGGTGAGCGAGGAGGGAGCGGGGGGAGTGGCGGCGTACGCCGTCAATCAGGAAACCGGAAAGCTCACGCTGCTCAATCAGCAGTCGTCGGGCGGGGCGGGCCCCTGTCACCTGGTGGTCGACAAGCCGGGAACCCATGTGCTGGTCGCCAACTACAGCGGCGGAAATGCTTCCGTCCTTCCCATCTCCTCGGACGGGAAGCTCGAACCCCGAAGCGGTCATGTCCAGCACGAGCCGGTCATCGGAAAGAACGACAAGAAGAAAGCGCCCCTCGCGCATTCCATCAATCTCGACGCCGCGGGGCGATTCGCCTTCGTCTGCGATGCGGGAGTCGACAAGGTCTTCATCTACCGGTACGACGCCACCAAAGGGACGCTGACCCCCAACACTCCCCCGGCGGGAATCGTGGCCCCCGATGCCGCGCCTCGGCACTTTGCCTGGCGCCCCGACGGCAAGCAGGCCTACGCCATCAATGAGGCCGAGCTCAGCGTGACCGTGTTCGACTACGATGCGAACACCGGCACGCTGACGGCCGTGCAGACGATCCCCACCGTTCCCGAGGGAGTTGATCGCAAAGGGTTGTCGACGGCGGAGGTGGTGGTCCACCCGTCGGGAAACTTCGTGTACGGTTCCAATCGCGGCTTTGACACGATTGCCGGATTCAAAGTGGATGCGGCAAAAGGGAGGCTGACGGCGATCGGCCAGTTCGCGAAGGGGGCCATGAAAACGCCGCGCAACTTTAACGTCGATCCCACGGGAACGTTCGCCCTCGTCGAAGGTCAGGACAGCGACAACATCGTCTCGTTCCGGATTGACCCGAAGTCGGGGGAATTCCATCCCACCGGCCATTCCGTCAAAGTGGGAAAACCGGTGTGCATCAAGTTCGTGCGGTAGGACCCGTGGTGGGCTTTCGCAAAAGGGTGGGACCAGCCAGCCGAGCCAACGCTTCGCGGAACACCGGAGAGTCGGATTAAAACCGCCGATGAAGCGCAAAAGAGCAGGCTGGCGCAGGCCCACCAGGCGCGCGGACTCGTGGTGGGCCTGCGCTCGCAACGCCGGTTCGGGTGGTGGGCGGGTTTGACACCAGCCGTCTTTGCTTTTTCGGCGAGTTGGTCCCACCCTACCGCGCAAAAAAAACCAGCCGGACTGGAGGGTCCGGCTGGCAGCGGCGACTACGAATCACAAGTTGCCAATCAGGTTGTTACGAACGGTCGTAGTCGACCCTGACCACTCCCCGACGCGAGGTGATTTCGACGCGGTAGCAGCCGAAATCATACCGCACGTATTCCCCGCCACGGCGGCAGGTGATCTTGGGGGGGCATTCACTGCACGGGGGAACGCAAATCTGCACCGCCACGCACTTAGGGGGGCAGCAGCGGTTGCAAGGATCGCACTTGGCGCACGGATCCTTGACCGTCACGATCATCGGCACGGCACAGGGAGCGATGTGCCGTTCGTCTTTGTACTTGACGCAGTGATACAACTCGACCACGTTGGCCGCCCCTTCGTAGGGAACCGGCTCGCCGCCGGGGGAGACCATGGGGGTGGGGGTCAACGCCGCTCCGTCGGCGAAGGCCGGGCCATTCGCGTAGGTCGCCGAGACGGCCACCAACAGGGTGGAGGCCAATAGAGCCAAAGTCAGTTTCTTCATCGCAATTCTCTCCTTACCTTGCGGACCGGAGCGAGTGGCCGCCGACATCGGCGGTAACGGGTCTCGCTCATTCAGTCACACGACACACAATGTTCCTCGAAGCCAAGGGGGAACGCATCCCCACACCCGCAAGTATACCTCATGAAGTGACCGCGAGAGAAGTGAACGGACCTCGGTCCAAATGAGAATTCAGCAAGTTTAGGCAAACTATTCTGGCCATTCTCTGGAAGAATGAGTGGTCTGGGATGCCCTGGGGTTTTTTGTGGATTTCGCGGATGCTGGCAGCCTCCTCCACGGCGGGATGGGACTGGCCCTTGCGCAAACGATTCGGTTGGGACGCAGACGCTGGCAGCATCTGCCACGGCCCGGCCACAACCTGATCTTGTCGCACATCGGGGATTTGGCTATTTACCCCCCTCCAGTTCGTCTCTCTTCTGGCTTCCCCCCCTTCCTTTGCTCGGAATTTGTTTCCGGAGCTCGCTGATGCGTTTGTGCCTGCTGGCCATGACGATGGTCGCGTTGAGTGCGCCGCCGCTGGCGGCCGGTCCGAATGTGCGCTTTCCCTATCAGGCGACGGTCGAGGCCGAAGAGACGTTTGTCAGGAGCGGCCCTGGGAGCAAGTATTACCCCACCAGCAAGCTCAAAGCGGGGGAAACGGTGGTTGTCCACCGGCATGACCCCGGAGGCTGGTACATGATCGCTCCCCCACCGGGGAGTTTTAGCTGGGTTCCCGCACGGTATGTCAAGAAAGTCGCCCCCGACCGGGGGGTGATCACCACCAACCACGTCGCCGTCCGCGTGGGCAGCTTCGAAAGCGACATCCGCGAACTGTTCCAGAGAAAACTTGCGGAAGGAGACGAAGTTCAGATTCTGGGAGAAAAACCGCTGGCACCGGAAACAGGAACCGGAACCGCCGAAGTGTGGTATCGGATCGCTCCCCCGCGCGGGGAATGGCGGTGGATTGCCGGGCAGGCGCTCGGATTGGTCCCCGCCAACGGACCGGTCGCCAATGGCGCCGCCGACGTCGATTCGTCGTCCGCTTCTCGCGACCGGGCCTCCTCCGCGCGAAACGCCGCGCCTCGCGAATCGGAACCCTCCGGCACACGCCCCGATGCCCGCTCCTATCTCTCCAATGACCTCCTTCCTCGAACTTCGTCGTCAGGCAACGGCGACCAGTCGCAGCTCGTGGACCGCCCGCTCGTTCGCCGAGGCGGGCAAGGTGGACAGGGGGGGACGCCGGTACCCGCCAAACCCCAGGGGTTGGATGTGTATCTGGAGGAACTGGACCGCCTCGACGCGCGGTTTCGCTCGATCCTCGATCAGCCGACCCACGAGTGGGACTTCACTCAGCTCGAAGACGACTACCGCCGCCTGAAGGAGAAGGTCGAAACCTCCTCAGTTCAGCGGATGATTGACAGCCGCTTAACGCACATCGACGACTATCGCCGCGCGAAAACGGAAGACGAAGAACTGGCCCGCGCGACGCAGGAAACGCTCCGTCGTGACGCGGAACTGGCGGAACGGCAGCGACAGCTCGAAGCCCGATTGACGACGCAGCGTTCGGTGAAGTACGATGGTGCCGGCATCGTGGGGCGGGCGGCGCTGACGGGGCGTGGAGCGCCGCAGTATGTGCTGTTGGCGCCCTCGGGCAAGGTGCTCGCTTATCTGGCCGCCGGCAAGGGGGTCAATCTTGAACTGTGGCTGGGGCGCTCCGTGGGAGTCAACGGCCAGCGCGTCCCGCATCCGACCCTCAAGGCGGATCTCATCACCGTTGAACGTTTGACGCTGGTGCGTTTGGCGCCGTGAAGCAGCAGTAGCGCAGGCTTGCGAGGACGTGCCCTGGCGGCCCCTCCAATGTAGGCACGATCTGGCCCGCGCGATCGTGCCTTGATTTGAACCGAAAACAGTCTCAGGAACTCTGAGATTTCTGTTCCAGCCCGCCCCCAACGGCCTTGTGCCGCTGGAGCGAAAGATTCGAAGGCTAGAACGGTCAAGAATGATCCCACGTGTAGAACCGCTCCCCCCTCCCCGCCGCAGTCAACGCTGGTGCGCGAGAGAATGCTGTGCCGCGGCGGGGAGGGGGGAGCGGTTCATGAGCGAGGGAAACCGGGTGACCGGCGAGTGTGTAGCTGCCAGGCACGCCTCCGCTGGCACAAGGCCAGCGGGGGGCTGGCGATTCATGACGAGATGCCTTCTCGTCGTTCCAGTGGAACAGTTCGGGGATCAAGTCACCTCCCTGCCACTCCAGACTGCGGCGCAGACCAGCCACAATCTCCAGAATATGGATGATCACTGTGCCTGATCGCTACTTAACCCACGTTCTGGCGAACGTGGCTACAGCCAGGTTGAGAATGCGGCGCCGCTTGCGGATTTGAGGGACACCTCCTAAATTCGCCACACTGATCGGCAGTCCGATCTCTCTCTCTCCTGGAACCCAAGGAAGTCCGCGCATGGCACATCGGAGGCTTGAATCCTGGGTGGAAGAGGTCGCCCGTCTGACGGCGCCGGCGTCGATCCAGTGGTGTGACGGTTCGGAAGCGGAGAGCGACGCGCTCAACGAGCGTCTGGTGGCTACTGGGGAGTTCATTCGGCTGAATCCCGAAAAGCACCCGCATTCCTTTCTGGCGCGCAGCGATCCGCAGGACGTGGCCCGGGTCGAAGACCGGACCTTCATCTGCAGCCGCGATTCCCAGGACGCCGGTCCGACGAACAATTGGCTGTCTCCCGACGCCATGCACTCGACTCTGGAGCCACTCCTGCGCGGGTTGATGCGGGGCAAGACGCTGTACGTGGTCCCGTATCTGATGGGGCCGCCGGGAAGTCCGATGGCCAAGGTGGGGGTCGAGCTGACCGACAGTCCCTACGTGGCGGCCAATCTGCGGATCATGACCCGCATGGGGCAGGTCGCGCTGGATGCGCTGGGGGAGGCCGGCGACTTCTCCCGCGGCTTGCACAGCGTCGGCCGACTCGATCCGCAACAGCGGTACATCAGCCATTTTCCCGAAGAAAATCTGGTGATCAGCGTCAACTCCAACTACGGGGGGAATGCGCTCCTCAGCAAGAAGTGCTTCGCCTTGCGGCTGGCCAGCGTGCTGGCCCGCGACGAAGGGTGGCTGGCGGAGCATATGCTGATTCTGTGCCTGACCGACCCCGAGGGACGCAAAACCTATATGACCGCCGCCTTCCCCTCGGCCTGCGGCAAGACGAACCTGGCGATGCTCGTCCCCCCCCGTCGATACGCCGAGGCGGGCTGGAAAGTCGAGACGATTGGAGATGACATCGCCTGGCTGAAATTCGGCGCGGATGGTCGGCTGTATGCCGTCAATCCGGAAGCGGGCTTCTTCGGGGTCGCGCCCGGCACCAGCTACCGGACGAACCCCAACGCGATGTTTGCCTGCCGCGCCCATACGATCTTCACCAACGTCGCCTTGCGGAGCGACGGAACCGTGTGGTGGGAAGGGATCGGGGGGACGCCGCCGGACGACCTTGTGGATTGGCAGGGGCGTCAATGGACTCCGGCCGCGAAGACCCCCGCGGCGCATCCCAACAGCCGCTTCACCGCCCCAGCCCGTCAATGCCCCTGTATCTCTCCCGACTGGGAGCGCCCGGAAGGGGTTCCGATCAGCGCCATCATTCTAGGAGGCCGGCGATCGCAGGTCATGCCGCTGGTGTATCAGGCGTTCGGCTGGCAGCATGGGGTGTACCTGGGGGCGACGATGACCAGCGAGCGGACCGCCGCCGCGGCTGGAACGGTGGGAGAACTGCGGCGCGATCCGATGGCGATGCTGCCGTTTTGCGGATACCACATGGCCGACTACTGGCGGCACTGGCTTGAGATGGGGAGACGCGGCGGAAACCAGATGCCCGGCGTGTTTCACGTCAACTGGTTCCGCAAGGACGCCGGCGGGGCGTTTTTCTGGCCGGGGTTCGGCGAGAGCATCCGGGTGCTGAAGTGGATCGCAGAACGGAGCCGCGGCGCGGGGGAGGCGGTCTCATCGGCCATTGGCTGGATTCCCACGCCCGATGCCCTGGATGTCGAGGACTTGCAATTGCAGCGCACGGCCATTCAATCGTTGCTGGAAATCAACCCCACCCAATGGCGCGCAGAAGCCGACGATCGCGAGCAATGGTTACGATCCTTCGGCGACAAACTGCCGCGCGAACTGCTTGAGGAAAATGCGGCGCTCCGCTCGCGACTGTGAGGCGCGGGGTGAGGGGAGGGGGGTGGGGCCTGAGCGATCGCCTGCCGAAATGCTTGTTGGCAACCGGGACGCGGCCAGGATGACGCTCTGCCGGGACCTTGGTCGAGCGATGGCCCCGTCTTCGAGTTGCGGCGACGGAACTGGGATGCACACCATCGCAGTTGAAGAAATTCCTGCAACAGGAACCGCCTGCCCTGCCACTGGTCAATCAGGCACGCGAGCGGCTCGGATTGCACAAGCTGAAATAGAGGATCACACCCGCATCGTTTATGGAATCGTCTTGAGGTTGGCATGGCATGGATTCGGTTGCAGGAAATCAGTTTCAGCTACGGCGGGGCGAATGTCCTGGAGAAGATCGATTTACGGATCGAGCCGGGGGAGCGAATCGGCCTGATGGGGCGCAATGGGGCAGGCAAATCCACGCTGATGAAGTTGATTCACGGCGAACTCCAGCCCGATGCCGGCGAAGTCGAGAGGGCGCCTGGCGTTCGGATCGCATGGCTGGCCCAGGAAGTGCCACGGGGAGCCGATCAAACCGTGTTCGACGAAGTGGCCGACGGACTGGGCGACCAGGGGACGCTGGTCGCCCGGATTCATGCGCTCACGCCGCTGATGCAGGATTCCGAAGGAGCCGCGGTGTCCAACGAGCGGCAGGACGAGTGGAACCGCTTGCAACACGAAGTCGACAGCGAGACCGCCTGGAAGCTGCAGCAGCAGATCGACGCGGTGATCGAGCGCATGGGACTCGATCCGGCGGCACCATTTGAGGCGCTCTCCTCAGGAATGAAACGCCGTGTTCTGCTCGCGCGGGCCCTGGCATGCGATCCCGAAGTGCTGCTGCTGGATGAACCGACCAACCATCTCGACATCGAATCGATCCGCTGGCTCGAGGACTTTCTGCTCCGAGAGCCGCGCACGCTGGTGTTCATCACGCACGACCGGATGTTTCTTCAGAGGCTGGCGACGCGGATCGTCGAAGTCGAGCGGGCGCGGCTGTTCGACTGGACCTGCGACTACCAGACGTTTCTGGCGCGAAAGAATGCCGCCCTTGAAGCCGAGGCGCAACAGGCGGAGCTGTTCGACAAGCGGCTGGCCGAGGAAGAGGTCTGGATCCGAAAAGGGATCGAGGCGCGGCGGACCCGCAACATGGGTCGCGTGCGGGCGCTGGAGCAGATGCGGAATGAACGCCGCGCCCGACGTGAGAAGACCGGTTCGGTCCGCGTCGAGGCCCAGGAGGTCGAGCGGTCGGGCAACCTGGTGATTGAGGTCAAGGGGATCAGCCACAGCTTCGGCGACCGCCCGATCCTGCGCGACGTATCGACGACAATCTACCGCGGCGACAAGATCGGCATCCTGGGCCCCAACGGCTCGGGCAAGACAACGCTGCTCAGGATCCTGCTCGGAGAACTCGCACCCGACCGGGGCACCGTCCGCATCGGCACCAATCTGCAAGTCGCCTATTTCGACCAGTTGCGCGCCCAGCTCGATGAAGACAAGTCGGCGGCCGACAACGTGGCCGACGGCAACGACCGGATCGAGATCAACGGCAAGACGCGGCACATTCTCGGGTATCTGCAGGACTTTTTGTTTTCCGGAGAGCGGGCGCGGAGCCTGGTGCGGTATCTGTCGGGGGGGGAGCGGAACCGGCTGCTGCTGGCGAAAATGTTCACCCGTACCGCCAACCCGCTGGTCCTTGACGAGCCGACGAACGACCTCGACGCGGAGACGCTTGAACTGCTCGAAGAGCTGCTGGTCGATTACCCCGGAACGCTGCTGATCGTGAGTCACGATCGGGCCTTCCTCAACAACGTGGTGACCAGCACGCTTGTGTTTGGGGGAGGTGGATCAGTGAAGGAATACGCCGGCGGCTACGACGATTGGCTGCGAACGCAGCCCGGCGACGCAGCTTCATCCCGACTGCTGCGGAGTGACCGTGGCACCCGCGACACCGATTCAGCCGGTGCCGGCGATTCCGAATCAAACGCGGCGACCTCCACCGGCCCGAAATCCGACAATCTCCGGCAACGCGAACGGCCGCGCCGGCTGAGCTACAAAGATCAGCGCGAGCTCGAGAGCCTGCCGCAGCGAATCGAACAACTCGAAACTGAGCAGGCCGACCTCCACAATAAACTTGCCGATCCGGCGTTCTATCAGCAATCCGGCGCCGAAATCGCCAAGGTCACTTCCCGCGTCGAGGCGTTGCAGCAGGAGTTGCAGTCGGCCTACGAACGCTGGGAGTCGCTGGACGCGGTGGCGGAAACCTGAGGTACGCCGATGGACTGCGCCTTGGCGATTGTTATCAAGCAACCGCTGGACAGCAGATAACGGGTCAGGCAGCAGATAGCGGGTCAGGACTCTTTGTTTCCGACGGTTCTGTTGGTAGGCCGGCACGGACGACTCTTCGAGACGCTCGCCTCCCCCCGCTCCCCAACCCTTCCCCCGCCGGGGGGGAGGGAAAAGAATGGACCCCTTCGGGGTCGAGGACGACAGCGCGACTTGTCGCCGGTTGGCGGATCGAACGCGCCCGTCGGTGCAAAGCGGGCGAAGGGCACGACCATACTTTTCAGCGTTGTTAAGATTGCGCGACCCGCGGTTCGAAGAACCGAGCAGCCGCAGCCCTGCGGATGGCCCCTCAGTGCCTGTGGCAAACAAACACCGCGCTCGGAGCCGACTACCGACGCATGAAAATTCGCTTGGCCGCCCCCGCCGCATTGACCGCGACCGCCCACAAACTTGCTCGTGTCATCTACTTTATGCACAAGAAGAGACAATCGTACCAGGAAATCGGACAGGACGCCTACGAGAAACAATACCAAGACCGTATGGTGGCCTCCCTGAAACGCCGCGCGGCCCAGCTTGGATTCGACTTCAAACCGGCCTCCGCAGGGTAAGTTCCTTGGAAGACGCCGAACCGGGCTATGCAGCAGACGGCGCGGGCAAGTAGGCTTTCTGTGAGTCAAAGCTCAGCGTACCCCTCCGCTGCTGAGCTGGGTCGTTCGCCGACAATGAGAAGTGGGTATTGAATCGCATGATTACTGGGACAGAACTCGCTCGTCCGTTTCTTCCAACGAAGGACTTTGATCTATCCAAACGATTCTACGAGGCCCTGGGATTTGAAAAGACTCTCGATAGCGAGGTCGCCATCTTCAGAGCAGGAAGTGGAGGCTTCTTACTTCAACGTCATTTCCATGAAGATTGGGCCGGCAATTGCATGATGCAACTGATGGTGGACGATTTGGATGCGTGTTGGTCGCATATCGACGCACTGGATCTTCCCAATCGCTTCGGTGTACCGGCTCCCAAGCCTCCAGCCATGCAACCGTGGGGACTTCGCATGGCCTACGTTGTTGATCCCGCGGGTGTGTTGTGGCATATTGCCGAGCGTCGGGATGGCGTAAGTCATGACAAATAGTCGCGGCAGTTGGCCACGGACAAGCCGTGGCACATGGAGCCGCGGATCGCGCGGGTTTTGAAATCAATGTCGTTCGCCGCGGTGCGGTGAACGGTGGCGTTCGCTGACAGGGACTCACGATGGTTTGGGACAAGATCAAACGTCTGTTCGGTCGCAAGGACGAGAACGCTCCCCAGACCAAGAATGTCCCTTGGATCGAGGCTGCCGACAATCCCTGGGGAGTCCGGGTATTGGACGTGCGACCGGTGACACTCACAATTCTCTCCTTGTCTGCCAACCCTCAGTGCGCAGCGAACGCCGTGTCATTCAGCCAGGACGACGGAAGCAGCTTTATCGGAGAAGCCCCCCCTGCACGGCGCGTCGCCGAGGGGTCTCTGCGTTTCCCGATTGACCGCATGTTGGCGGATGGCGTGCTGTTTGTCCCCTCTGAAATGGAACACAAGTGGGCGCTCTTCTACCATCGCGGAGAGATTCTCTGCGTTCGGAGTTGGCTCCGCCAGGTCCGCGTGGTGGCCCACGTCGAACGGCGCCATGACCACGTTGAGATCACGCAGGCTCGCGGCACGTTCGGGGTCGAGGAGGAAGAGCCGGCGTTTACGATCCGGATTCTCGACTACCTGCTGCGGAGCCATGCCCTGAACGCGGAGTATCCCGCCCCCTTGCCGGCCGGAATGGAGTCAGACCCACATGCCGCCGCCATGTGGTGTATGTCCATGTTCGGGAATCGCGCATTGTTCGCCACACCGGACTCTTTTGATCGGGTTGATCCGGAGCGCCCGCTGCGAACGCACTCCCTGCTCCACATCGCGGTCGCCCGCGGGGACGTATCTGCGATCGACGAATACCTGGCGGCCGGCGTTCCCATCGACTTGCTCGCTGGCGACGGCCTCGCGCCGCTGCATTGGGCCCTCGCATCCAATGATCCATCGATCATGACGTTACTTCTCGATCGGGGTTCGCCGGTCGACGTGCGATCTGATGAGGGGGCGACCCCTCTGATGAGCGCCGTGCAGAGCGCAAGCATGGAGAAGGCCGGTCTCTTGCTTGATCGCGGAGCCGACGTGAACGCACGCGATCTTCGGGGCTTCACCGCGCTCCACCGGGCCGCCGAGATGGGGCGCCTGGACGTCACGCAACTCCTGCTGGATCGCGGCGCCGCGCCACATTCCGATGCCGAAGGACACACTCCGCGATCACTTGCGGAAGGGCGCAATCGGAAGGATATCGTTGCGGTCCTCAGCAAGTACAGCGGGGCTGCCGGCTAACAAAGCCATGCAGCGGACGGCGCTGCGCGCCCTTGATGTCCGTAGCGACGTGCCTGAAGAATTCGTCGAGACTCTCTGCAAGCGGCTCAATGTCTCCCGTCTCGCTCGAGCGTCTGAGCACCCGGCCACCGCGAAGCAGAAACTGGTCGCCAACCTGGTCCTGTGCAAACGGAATGTCCGTGGCATAGACGCCCTCGTAAAGCGTGTGAAGTGCCGAAGGCCCTTGCAAGGCAGCGCGAAGTGAATGCCACTCCGGCGTGCTGCTCGCTCCTCGAACGTGCAGCGCTCCGTCGTGAAGAATGAACCCGTTGGTGTCGATGAGAATGCGAACAAGCTCGGGAGGCAACTCGCGGAGGATCTCCGCGTCGTCAACGGGGCCGCCTCGCCAAGTGATGCCGGAAATGTTCATGCGGTGCCGCCAGGAAGCAGTTGAACGGTCATGAAAGTGACTTCAAGAGCCTGACTTTCCAAGCGTTTCCAGCAGCCCGATCACGGCCCACGCGGTGCCCCAGTAGTGGTAGATTTCGTCGCGAACTCTGAGGCGTTCGGGATCAGTGGAGTTCGTGAAGTTCTTGGCCGGTGTCAGCCAGGAACCGTCGGATTGCTGCGACGCGAGCAGCCATTGGCGAGCGTCTCGAAAGACGGACGAGTCATCTCCAGCTCGGGCCTTCGCCAGAACGTAGATCGCCAGGCTAGTTGTCAGGGGATCGCTGGGTACGCCCTTTTCCCACCCCCAGGCGCCGTCGCCGTTCCGGGAATTGAGCAATTGTTGACGCAGTTTCGCGACATCCTCGGCCGACCCGAACTGACGCTCAAACAAAAGCCTCATCGCCAACCATTCGCGATTATCGGGATTCGGCGCCTGGAGCCGTTGATAGGCAATGGCTTTCTGAATCGACGCAGATCGCTTCGCATCCGGCGTGTCGTAAGAGGCGAGTGCGAGCGTCGTCCACATTGTGGTCGCTTGATTTGCCGTCGGATGCGTCCAGCGGCGCATCCCGGAGAACTGACCGCCCGGCGTCCACGAGCCGTCCGTCAACTGAATCTGGCTCAGCAGGTCGATGACGCCGTCGCGAAATTCTGGTCGAGTCAGAACACTTGCCGTCCCTTGACTGGCGATCAGCAATGGGCCCAGGGCCTCGAGGCCGCCTCCAACACGATCGAAGATGGCAACTGGCCGCTCGGAAATCTGCAGCACGGTCGCCCGATGCGACTGCATTTCGTCTTCAGTCAGCAGCGGCGTCAGCTCCGCCAGAAACGCAGCTTCAGTTTGGAACGGGCGTGCGACCAACGGCTTGAGCTTGTCTTTCACAGCCAGCGGCAGCGACGCCGCTTCGGGTCTGCCGAGGTCGTAAGGGCGCAACGTGAACAGATTGCGATTTGCGAGCGAATCCTTCCGAGTCCACTCGTCCCACTCCGCCAACTTCCGGGAATCGACCATGAAGCCTTGCGCCTGAGCCGATCGATGCGACCACAGCAGGAACGGCACATGATGGCACGACATGCAGCCGTGATCTTCCATCCAGGCCACGCCCTCCTTTTCCAGAAAGGGTAGGCTGCGTGACACGGCATCCCGAACCGCAGGATCATTGACTTGACCCGGATCATCGGCCCGGACCGCGGCGATCAGGGAACAGAGGGAGAACAGAGTCAGAAAGGACACGCGGCTCATGATTTGACTTTATGCAGTTGAGGGGGGCGACTCCGATTCTGAAAACGGTCCGCCGTGCCACTTGTCGTGTCTTTGGTCAGCAACCAAGAAGCCCGTACTCCAGTCTACCGTCGTTCAACGGGACTGTGAACCCACGTCCGCAACGTGCCTGTGGTCTGGGGCGTTTTTCGGGATGGTCAGATGATTACTCTCTTGCGAGACTCTAACAGACGGGAACCATCCTGATGCACAAGCGGCAAGTTCTGCAATCTCGATTGGCCAAGCAGTCACCCGTCGGGAATCTCGCAAAACTGCCGAGCCAAGCCTGCGTGAAACAGATTCACCTCGCCCTGAATCATGCTGCATTGGGCGTGCTCGGCTCGGCCGGGCGAGTGAAATAGGCCATTGTCGCAAACACCATCGCATTGCAAAAGAAACCCGACTCAAACTTGTCCGGCATTTGCCCCCATTCGGCGACCTCGGCGATGATCCCGAATGGAATCGCACCCAGGAATCCGAGGCTGACCAGAAAACCAGGCCGATGGAGGAGTTGCCGCAGCCTCTGATTGCCGGTTCCCAGCCAGACCAAAAACAACAGGCAAAACACGATCATCAATGTACCGATGAACCAATGGGCCACCTTCTGTAATTGAAAAGTTGCGATCGCGGCAGGAATCAGCAGGAGGGTTGCGATGAGTGCCCAGCGCAGAAGCGATCGTGACAAACTGCGCGAGTTACGATGCGATTCCGGGGACAGCGGATTGAGAGGGGACTCGACCATGCCTTCAGTTTATCGCGGGCGCATGAGCAACTGAATCCCATTCCTGTATTGAACGGGACGCTCTGGCTCCGACAGCTCTGTTGGTGGGTCGATGCAGATGATGGTTCGAGACGCTCGCCCCCCCATCCCGGCCCTCCACCCGCCGGGGGGGAGGGAGAAGAATGGTTAGGTTCGGGCCGGGGGGGGAGGGCGAATGGTCCCAATTGTCGACTTCAAACAGGTACCCATTCCGCCACCGCCAATTTCCCGCACGATGCGAGTCGATACACCAAACTGTGCGACGACCGATTGGAAATGATGCCATGCGACCATTTTCAAAAACATATTTCCCATCGGCTTGACAAGAACAGACAGGTCTGTATTCTTCAGGAATGAGACCTACCAAAACCACTTCGGAAGCCCGGCAGAGAATCCTCGAAACTGCCAACCGGTTGTTTTATCAGGACGGAATCCGGGCTGTGGGAATTGATCGGATCATCGCTGAGGCGGCAGTCGCCAAGATGAGTCTCTACAAGCATTTCGCATCGAAGGACGAACTGATCCTGGCGGTCTTGAGGTATCGGGAAGAACAGGTTCTCGAGTTCTTTGGGTCGGCCATGGAGCGGCACGGCAAGCGGACCAAAGACAAGCTGCGGGCCTTCTTCGCCGCGCTCAAAGATTGGTTTGAAAGTCCGGAGTTTCGGGGTTGTGCGTTTCAGAATGCCGCCGTGGAACTGGCCGATCCCGAACATCCGGGGTCAGATTTCGTGAAGGGCCATAAGCGGCGGTTTCAGGAGTTTTTGTCGGGGCTGATCGAGGAATCCGTTGGCAACAGGGGGGCGAAAGTCGCCCCCGCTGTGGGATTGCTTGTGGAAGGGGCCATCATCACAGCCGTCATTCAGGATTCATCCGCTGCCGTGGACGTGGCGCGTGACGCGGCGTTGAAAATGATGGCGGAGACGAAGGGGGTGTAACCCTTTTTTGGTTTTGGAATCAAACAAACAGACCGGTCTGTCTTTATTGAGGACGCAGAGGTCGGCGGTTTGCCAAGACGCTCCACACGGGAACGTCGGGCCGCTGTCCATGCACAAGTGAGGAGATCGAACGATGCAACGTATTCATTCCGTCGAACCGAAAACCGCCCAGGGCCGCACCAGGGAACTGCTGGAAACCGTGCAGCATGCTTTCGGCATGATCCCCAACGCCGCCAAGGTGATGGCCAACTCGCCCGTCGTTCTCGACAGTTTCCTGGCCTTCAGCACGGCGATGGGGGGCGCCAGAATCGGCACGAAGCTGCACAATCAAGTGAAGCTCACGACGAGCCAAACGAACGCCTGCGATTATTGCACGTCGATCCTGACGGCCGTGGCCCCCGCGGCAGGCTTGTCCGCTGCTGACATTCTGGCGGGACGCACCGGCAACTCCGAAGATCGCCGCACCAGGGGGGCCTTGACGTTTGCCCGGCACGTGCTGGAGAGCCGGGGCAGGGTCAGCGATCAGCAACTGGCTGCCGTTCGTGAGGCGGGATACGGCGATGCCGAAATCGTGGAGATCGTCGCCAGCGTTGTGCTGGGCTGCTTCACGAACTTCCTCAACAATGTGGCTGACACGGAACTCGACATTCCCCAGGCCGAGCCGGTCGCAACCTGCTCGACCTCGATCGGCGGGACCGCTGCTTGCTCGGCGCGTTGAACGAGTCGCGATCTGACCGGGTGGTTGGGCAACCCCGCCACCCGGTTTTGCTCTGGTCCACAATTTCTCTCTAAGGCAGAGCGAAAAAATAACCTTTACAATTTGCTATTGGTGATTGTTGCGGAATATGCGAAGACTGGCGCATGCAAGATGCGAAAGCCGAGGCACGGATCCGCCGCAAGTTTCGTTTGGTCGCT
>JBJXGA010000383.1:0-2654 GCA_046152955.1 Planctomycetales bacterium
CCAAAGAGCAGACCGAACTCCTGAGCCAGCGCCGTAAGATTCGCGTGTTTCTGCAGGACGGCAGCAGCGACTTGGACAACCTCCACGGCAACTGGCCGCTGGCGAATCAAGACATGGCTGCAGCGCTCAAGTATGCCGGATGGGACTACAAATTTGTCTTCGGCACCGAGGGGCACAATGGCAAGCAGGGCGGCGCGATTTTTCCCGACACAATGCGCTGGCTGTGGCGGACGGGCGTGAAATGAGGATCTGCCTCGCCATGCTGGTGCTGGGTCTCGCGGCGCTGGCCGGACGAGGGGCCGAGGTGCGGCCTGCGGTGGAACGCGGGCTGGCGCAGGTGAGCCGCGCCGCGAGCAACTGGCCGAAGAACAAGACGTGTTTCTCCTGTCATCACCAGACCCTGCCCATGCTGGCCGCGGTGGAGGCCCGCCGCGCCGGTGTGGCGGTCAGCGCAGAATGGTTGAAGGCCCAGGCGCAGATCACGCATGAATATTTCGCCGAGCGCATCGATGACATGGATGAAGGCGATCACGTTCCCGGCGGCGCGGCGACGGCTGCATATGGGCTCTGGGCGTTGGCGCTGGATCAGCGCACGGCGGATCAAACCACCACCTCCATCGTCACCTACCTGCTCCAGATTCAGGGAGTCCAGCGGCTCAAGAGCAGCAAGCCATCGGAATCAGCGAAGCCGAAAGACGGTCGTTGGATTGCTTCCTGCCGGCGGGCTCCCATGCAGGCGTCGGAGATCGGTGACACTGTGCTGGTGTTGCTGGGGCTGGAGAGATTTGCGACCGCGGATCAGCGGGAGAAAGTTTCGGAGGCTCGCGCGGCTGCGGAGAAGTTTTTGGCCGCCGCACCCATGCGCTCGCTCCAGGATCGTTTGTGGCGGTTCTGGGGTTTGCAGCAGATGGGTGGAGATGAAGCCCGCAAAGCCGTGGTGCGCGCTGAAATCCTGAAGCGGCAGCTTCCTGATGGCGGCTGGGGGCAGACTGATGAGGATACGGACAGCGACGCGTATTCGACGGGTCAAACGATCTTCATGCTGTGCCGGTCGGGAGTTTCACCAGAAGATCCCGCGATGGCGCGGGCGCGTGACTTCCTGCTGCGGACGCAACTCGACGATGGATCGTGGCTGGTCGTCTCGCGTTTGAAATTCAAGGCCCAGCCCTACTTTGAAAACGGTGATCCGCACGGGGAGCACCAGTTCCTCTCCACGGCGGCCACGGCGTGGGCGACCGCCGGTCTTGCCCAGCTTTTGGCTCCGGCGGTCTCGCCGGCGCGTTGAGCGGCGGTCGGTCCGCTGTGTTGCCAGCCGATCATTCATGACAGTCCGGTTTGGGCCTTCGCAAATGCGCATCGCGGCGTGAAATCATTTTGGCAGGAAAGGATTGAACGCTTCGCGGGGGACGCTATCCAAGTCCGCGTGAACGGTGGCCGCGCTCCAGTTCAGACTGCGAACTGCGCGAGTCGCCGTTTGCTGACGGTCTGTGGCGTGGGTGGCTGAAAAAGGGGATCTGCGCTTCAACCAAACCATCACGCCAGCGGTGCCAACCCGTTCATCGCTGGTCGTTGAACCGATCTGAAAGCCGGAATCATTTTGCGCAATCCTTTCACATGGCTGTTGCTCGCCCTGTTTTCCCTGGGCCTCACTTTGGGGACTCAGGCGGGCGGCGGCACGTATACGTTGTCGTCACCGGCGATGACCTCTGCGGGCGTATTCGCGTCCGATGGTTCGCTCGTGCGAACGCTGTGGAGCGGGGTGGCGCGCGCGGCGGGGACGCATCCGGTCGAGTGGGATGGAGCCGATGAGCTTGGCGTTCCTTTCACCAACACGGTGACGGCGAAAGTGCTGGCTCACAACGTCGGTTGGGTTTGGGAAGGAGTGATCGGCAATACGTCGCGCAATCGCACGGGACCGGACAAACTCCGTTCCTTTGAGGCGATGTGGGGAGTCGGGTTTGCGCCCGGGGGCGCGGGGTTCGCGGCGGTCGGTTACAACGAGCAGCAGTTCCCGATGTTTCGGTTTCACCAGAACGATTTTCAGGCGCGTCTGCCGGTCGGGCGCGATGATTACCAGCGGAGTTTCAGCCTGGTGGCCGTGGATTCGAACCGGGTTTATTTCGCCAACACCGGATCGGGATTCAACGCGACGAACTTCGTCATCGCGTTCGATCATTCGGCCTCGAACCTGCCGCAGCATCTGTTCACCGCTGGCGTCGTGGAAGCGCCGGAGGTCGCGGGGCAACGTTGGGAAAGCGTGATCGATCGCGGGACGTCGCGCATCACGGGCCTGGCCGTGCAGGGAAACGGGGCGTTGCTGTTCATCGCGCATCGCGAGGACAATCTCGTGAAAGTTTTCGACAAACAGTCCGGAGTGCAGACGGCTCAGATCGCGGTGGACGCGCCCGAGGCGCTGGCGGCGAGTCCCGCCGGTGATCTTTGGGTGGTGTGCCGCGTGAATGGACTGCCGGTGGTGCGCCGCTTCGTCGTCTTTGCGTCGGTGTGGTTCCCCGTCCTCACGATCAGCAGCCTGGAGGTGCCGCTGGCGGTGACGACGAGTCCGGACGGCGGCACGGTGGTGGTGGCGGACGGTGGGGGGCGTCAGCAGTTGCGCGCGTTCTCAACCGCAGGCCAGCCGTTGTGGACACTGGGGC
>JBJXGA010000389.1:0-21336 GCA_046152955.1 Planctomycetales bacterium
GGTCCAGAAGAACCCAGCCGGTGGCTCGAACCCCCTGGCGGAGATACCGGGTATCGGGCCAGGCTTCGTCGGTGTCGTCCGGGGTGACCACCATTCGAAAATTCCCCTGGCCCTCGTCAATCGCGTCCACTGAGGAAACGACGCCGCCAAACGTTCCGACGGCCACCGAAGGCCATCCGGAGAACTGAACTGCCGGCCACCCCTCGAATTGCAAGCGGACGCGGCGTCCCTGCTCGACCAGGGCGGCATCGTTGCCATCGACCCAGAGTTGCACGGCCCGCGCCGCCGTGTCGGGTACAATCAGGCACAGCGTTTCCCCCGATTTGACCAATTGCCCCCCCTGGTTGGGGACAATATCGATCACAATCCCATCCATCGGCGCCATGACGCGTTGGCTGTGCTGGCGCGCCAGTTCGGATTGCATCTCAGACAGATCCTTCTCGGCCTTGGCCACTTCATTGGCCGATTTGGCCACGTCGGCTTCCGCTTTGGCGACCTTTCCGTTCGCGTCGCGGAGCATCGCGGTGGCATATTCGATATCGGCTTGCGCCTTCTCCTTCTTCGCCTCTCGATCGCGCGTCTTGGCCTCAATTTCCTGATTGGCGGCGGCCACGTCGAACTGCGTCTTGGAGACTTTGGCCAGGAGCGCTTTGTATTTGAACTCCGCTTCCTGAAACTTCAATTCCGAGGAAATCTTCTCATCGGCGAGTTTCTGCTGCCGCAGAAACTGCGCTTTGGCCTGGGGCAATTCGGCCTCGATTTCCTCCAGTCGCTTCTGTTCGGAACTGAATTTCTCCTGGGCCATTTCCAGGTAATCCTGCGCGGCAGCCACAGTCTGCTCTTTGACGTTGGTGTAGGCGATCACCTGCGATTCGTAAGCCGTGACCGTTGTCTTGGCTGCTTCCAGATTCCGCTCATTGGCCGAAAGGTGCGTCCGTGCCGTCTCCATGGAGCGTTCGGTGGCCCGCAACTGATCCTGGAGCCGGCTCAGAAGCAAGGGATCGATATCCTGAATCTCACAGATGAATTCCCCCTTGGTCACCGGGGAGTTGTCCATGATGCGCTCGTTCCATGTTTTGATGCGCCCTTCAATGGGCGCTTCGATCGGCTGTTGCCGTTCGCGCGGGGCAAAGGCGATCACGCTTCCCGTCCCAGTAACCGATTGTTGCCAGGGAGCGACCCCCAGCAGAACGGCGCCGCCTCCCATCAGAACCAGGATCCACCGCGCCATCCGCCGCGTCCAGCGCGACGAGCGCACCAGACGCAGGGCGGGAATTTGCACGTCATCCAGCGCCAGGACACGCCCCCCCCGATGCGACGGGCGGCGTGGTGTCAGAGGGGACTGCAGGGTGTGAGCCGACATGATCAGGTCGCTTTCTGGGAATGTGGGTCGTCAGAGGTTCTTCCCGACGGATGGCCGGTAAGAGCAACGATTCGGTCGCACTGCTTTGCAATCAGGTCTCTCCCCGTGGAGACAACCAGTGTCCAGGGATGGCGTCGGTCGGTCAGACGGAGCAGGATCCGCCGGGCATCTCCGTCCGACAGCCGATCGAGCAGTCCGTCCACGAGTAATAAACCCGGACGGGAAACCGCCGCGCGGGCCAGCATGAGTCGAATCGCCTGGGTTTCGCTCAACGGTTGTCCATCCCGCGACAGCGGGGTCTCCAGTCCCTCGGGGAGTCGCAGCACGTCATCCAAAAGGTCCATTTCCTCGAGCGCTTCGCGGACCTGCTGGATGGAAAGATCGGGCCGGTCCAGATGCACGTTCTCCGCGACGCTCCCGCCGAACACCTCGACGTCCCGCGCCAGCACCACCCGGCGACGAAGGATGTCCGGGCGGAGATCCCGCGGGTCGATCCCGCTGAGGGTCAGGTAGCCAGCGAGCGGTTCCCGGAGGCCGTACAACAAGTCGATCAGAGTGCTCTTCCCGCTGCCGGCCGGGCCGGTCAACGCCAGACGCTCTCCTCTGGGCACTTCCAGCGAAAATTCGTCCAATCCGTGGTAGCCGGCTTCGTAAGCAAAACTGACTCCCCGAACATCGATGGCGATCGATTCTTCTGCCGGAAGCCCCAATAGTCCATCCGAACGCTCCGTCGGCAGACTGAACAGGATTCCCAGCTTGTCAACCGCCGCCAACAGGTCGTACAGGCTCTCCAGGTATTTTCCGATCTTGGCAAATGACCCGACGATCACCGTCACGATCAACTCCGCCGCTACGAGCTGCCCCAGCGTCAATTGCCCCGACATCACCAGCCAGCCACCCAAACCCAACAATGCGGTGCTGGCCAGCGCCTGCAGCGCCAGCGTGAAGACGACCTGGCGCATCAGAATCCGAAAATGCTGTTGCCGCGCGATCAGGTAATCGGTGGTCAATTGATCGGAACGGTGCTGGGCGACTTCCGTTCCTCCTTCAGATTTGAACGCCAAGGGGCAGCGCGCCAACTCTTCCAGCCATCCCGCCAGGTAATATTTGCATTTCGACTCCTGAATGCTGGTCCGGACCGCTCCGCGGGCCAGGACGGTCAGGGCCAGCGCCATCAGCACCAGCAGCACGGCATCCATCGCCAGCAGAAAGGGGTGATAGAACGCCAACACCAGCATTCCGATCATCGTCCCCAGCACCAGCGTGAAACCGTCAATCAACAACAGGGCGCTTGATTTCTGAACGGTGGTCACGTCAAAGAAGCGATTCACCAATTCCGAAAGATCGTGCTGATCGCGAAACTCGGCCGGAACCCGCGGGAGCCGCCATGCGATGTCGGCCGCTATCCGGGCGAACAGCCGTTGTTGGATGATTTCAGCCACGTAGGTTTGCAAGGCCCGCAGCATCGCGGCAAACCCCAGAACGAGCAGCACGATCAGCGTCAACACGACAATCGGCTGGACCAGCCGGCCAAACGCCACGGTATTGACCAGCGATTCGACGGCCAGCGGCGTCGCCAGCGCCAGGAGACTGCTGAACGCGGCAAAGACCAGCAAAACCCCGATGTCGCTTCGCTCCGGACGGAGCAGTTGCCACAGTCGATTCCACGGGGAATGGTCGTCGTGTGCCGATGGTTGACTGACCGGGACGACTTCCACGGCGACGCAACGAATGAGATCCTCGTGGGCGCGGGTACGCAACATCGACTCCGCCTGTTGGCGACGCACGCCGACTGCCGTCGGCCCGGTTTCCGGCGCCATGGTCCGCAATCGGCCGGGTGTTCCCGAGACTCCCATCCAGGACTGCGTCGCCTCGTTCCAATGCACGAGAATTACGCCGGTTTCCGCCAATTCGATCAATTCGGTGGGAGTCCCATCCACCGCCCGGCAGCGCATCCCCAGACTGATGCCCGACTCGGAGACCCATTTCCACCACCGATCCCCAGTGGTCCCCTGCCATTCCGACACGGCCCCCTGGACCGCACGGCGGACCGCCGCCCGATCCACGGGATGGCGCGATTCAATGAACATCTGTTCCAGAAGCCGGGCCAGCGGCTCCCAGATCGCCGGCTCTGCGGAAACACGCGGTGTAGAATCGCGAGTCGACATGTCCTGGTCCATTCACATTTTGGCACGGCGATAGTCCGCCGGCGCAGTGGCAAATCGTATGCGGAAATCCCGCGATTGGCAATTCGAATTCCGGATTGCACCGTGGGACTGAAGTTCCGGTCATGGAAACTCCGATGATATCGACCACGGGGGAAGTGTCGATGAACGTCCGAATCCGATCAAGGCCGATTGTCTGGATTTTTTTGGCCGGATTGGTCGGCTGCTGCGCCCCTTTGGGTGATCCGTCCTGCGCTCTGCAAGACGAGTTGTGCGCGCAGCCTCACTTGCGCCGGGCGGCCTATTGCCCCGACCTCTCCCTGGAAGGGCTGAACGAAACGGGCTGGTATCTCCAGCCGACTGGCTGGACGCCGGAATGCCCGGGACTCTCTCCCGAGCCCCCCCTCCCGAACGTCCCCCCCAGCCGCGATCGCGTCTTCGCCGAACCCCGGTCAAAGGCCGCCCGCCAGATTCATTAGTCCCTGGTCGCCGTCAGCGCCAGTCGGCTCGCTCTATAACCACAGCCGCTTGCGGATGAACTCGATCACGTCCCCAAACAGAACGTAGCCCAGGCTGCGTCGGCCGCAATTGATTTTTCCGGTCACTTCGGCGCCGATCCGGCGATGGGGCAGCTCATCGGCATCGAGCGACGCAAACACCTCCACGACCGTCCCTCCCTGTTCGGAGGTGGCCGAGCGGGTGGAACTGGTTTCCAGATGGGCCTGATGCGTCGATTCGGTGGCAGTGGCCAGAACGAACTCGACCGGCAGTGCCGGGGTTTGCAGTTGTTCCTGCCCGATGAGAACATGCCCCATCCGCTGTTCGGGAATTTCCAGTTCCAGGTGCCAGGGACCGGTCGGGTCCATGATCTCCAGGAGCAATTCACCCCGTCGAACGGGCCGGTCTTGCAGCGTCTGTAACACCTGGAACGTGGCGACGACACCCGACCGGGGGGCGCGCACGGTCAGTTCTTCCATCAGGTCGGAGAGGATTTTCAGCCGCCGTTCCGCCCCTTCTATTTCGATCTTGGTCTGGGCGATCTTCCCGCGCAGCCGCTCGACCTCTTCGCGCGTCTGATTCTTGATGGCGACCGTGCGCTCATCTTCGAACGCCTGCAGTTGCTTCTGCTTCTGGAGCCGTTCGCTGCTGGTGGTCAGCCACCGGGCATGCAGTTCCTCGTTTTTCAGTTGCAACAGCACCTGCCCCTGAGTCACCACCGCACCGCTGTCGACCAGCACCGTTTCCACCTTGCCGTCGGCCGGGGCAAACACGTTTTGACGCTCGACCGGCATCAAGCGTCCCTTCCCCTCCACTCGGTAGTCCCAGGGAACCAGCGCCAGGGCGAGGATCACGGCGACGACTCCGACCAGCACGGCGATGGCCTGGGCCAGGCGACGCCCGCGCAGAGCCCCCAGTTTCTCGCCGACGTATTTCAGCAACGGCAACAATGGAATCCGCTGATACTGTTGGGCGTTGACCAGCGCTTCCGAAACCTGCTCCGTCAACAGGTCGAGCCGCGTTTCGAAGTCCGGACGCAGCCGCCCCTCAGTGACCTGCTCAATCACCAACGCCCCCAAAGGCGCTTTCTTCCGAGCCGCCTTTTCCCGTTCCTCCAGTTCCGAGACCGTGGCCCCCGCCGGTGATGGCTCGCGGCGAAACAGCGGGACGATCGTCAGAATCCTCGAGCGACTGACATCGAGATACTCGGCCAGCGGTTCCTCAATCTGCGGCGGGAGCCCTTCCGGCTTCCCCGAATATTGCAGTCGTTCGCCGGTGGCGAGCACCTGCTCAGTCAATTTGGTCATCTGGCGAACCAGATTGGCTCGCAAGTTGACGGCGTCCTGACCGCTCATTGCCCGCACGAGCGTCCGGGCGCCGTATCGCTCCAACACGCTCACCCGGTCGCATCCCAGGAATTTCGCCCCGTCGTTGGCGGCGATCGACGCCACTTCGTTGACGTTCAGGCTGCCGTGCAATTCCAGGATCACGCGCCGCAGTTCCCCCAGTTCCTTGATCGCGTCCAACGCAGTGACCGGCTGGTCGTGGGCTTTGAAATAGCGCGCCACATAGGCGCACATCTGTTCGACGAACTGCAGGTATCCCGCACGGGCCGATTCCGGCGCCTCGGAACGCTGCAGAATCTGCAAGACCCCCAGTGTTTTGGTTCCCTGCTGCAAGGCGCCAATGATCTGGACGTGCGGCGTCGGCAATCCGCTGGTGCGGGGATCTCCCTGACGGTAGACCCGGACTCCTCCCGACTGCAGCGCCTCGTTGATCAGGTTGTTGTAGCTGGCCGCGACCTGCGGATTCTCGAAGACCCCCAGCGGCGTCCGCTGGACGTAGTGCTTGGGGCTGATCGACTGCTTGTCGTCGATGAGCCAGACTGCCGCCGCGTCCGCCCCCAGGGCAATGGCGACCCGCTTCAGGTATTCCGGGAAAAAGAAGTCCGGCGGAACCTTGGAGTCGGACAACATCTCGATCTCGCGGACCAGCCCCAGAATCTGCTGGCGGGCGCTTTCGATGCTCTCCGTTTGTGAACGGTTGGGCTCAGTCATGGGTGATCCGATGGATCGGGACGGGGGCGTGGAGTTGGCAGCAAACGGACTGTCGCGTCAGTCGTCACAAGCGGAAGTGGAACGTCCGCCGGAACGCCCGCCAGAGCCAGTTGGCCGCCGAGCGATGTCCCACCAGGAACCGCGATCGACCGCGCAACCCGGATTTCAACAAGTGCGTGTCCCCTTCCAGCACCACCAGCGCCTGATAGGCGCGGCTGGTCAGGCGCTCGCGCCCGCGAGGGTCGGTCACAGTCGGGAGTTCGCCTCCCTGCTTGTTGGAGAGCGAGGCCGGGGCATACTCCACGTGCGCTTCAGAGATCGAAGCCACCTCGCCGGGGTAGGTGCGATCGGGAAGGTGGTCAAACTTGATTTCCAGCGACTGCCCCACCTCCAGGTCGGCCCGGTCTCCCTGGTCGACCAGCAGGATCGCCTGAAATCGATTGTCCGGGGCGATGCTCAGCAAATGCGTTCCGGGTTCCAGATAACTCCCCAGATTCCAGGCGTCAAACGGCGAACCGTGCCAGTTTCCCAATTCCAGCCGCGCGGGGCTCAACTTCGGCTCCGGAACGCGCGGCGCTTCCACGATGACTCCGTCGATCGGCGCGATGATCCGCAGCCGCGCAATCTGCTCCTCATAATCCTCGATCAGACGCTGCGCCGCTTCGGACCGCTCCCGCGCCAGCGCCGCCCCGGCGAAATCGCGGAGTTGGGTCAGCGTCTTGAATTCGACCTGGGCCGACTCCAGTTCGGTTTGCAGTTCCTGGCGGCGGATGACTTTGTCGGCGTCGACGAGCCGCGCCAGATTGGTCCCCCCGACGACGCTCTGCCCGGGGGTGACATACCACTCTTCCAGCCGCCCCCCCGCCACGGCGTACACGTGCTGCACGTCGTGCGGTTCGATGTAAAACGCCGCCTCCAGATGCCAGGGAAAGGGAATCCACAGCGCCGCCAGCAGCAGCCCCAGGACGATCGTGCCGCTCACCGCCATTTTCGGTTTGCTCAAGGGATCTTGCCGCGGCGCCCGCACCGTCTGCACCACCCCCTGCACCAGACTGAACACGACGCCCACGAGCGACAGAACGGCCATGGTGATCCCTATGCTTTGCAAGTCATACGGTTTGAGAACCACGTACAGGAACAGCGTGATGCCGAACAACACGACCCAGCGATAGATCGTCGAGGCGGCGGCATACACCACGAACCAAAACCGCCCCTCGGCCGGCATGAACGGATCGGGATGCGGGCGAATCCCCAGGCAATACCAGGCAAACGTCTCCTGCAACAGTCGCTGCGCTTTGCGGCTGAGGTTGGGAATCTCCAACAGGTCGCTGAGCATGTAGTAGCCGTCGTAGCGCATCAGCGGATTGAGGTTGAAGATCACCGTCGTCACCGACGAGACGAAAAACACGTTGAGCAGCAGGTGGTTGAGCATTCCCGGTTGTGTGAACCACCATCCGAACAGCGCCAGCGAGGAGATGATCGATTCGATATACATCCCCCCGCCGCCGATGATGATTCGCTGCCATTTGTTGGGGAGCATCCACGAATCCGAAACGTCGCAATACAGGGTCGGACTGAAGACCAGAAAGATCAGCCCGATCTGGTGGCACTCCCCCCCGTAGTGGCGGCAAGTGATTCCATGCCCCAGCTCATGGATAATCTTCGTGGCGGCCAGCGTCAGCCACAAGAACACCAGATTGGGCCAGCCGAAAAACTGCTTGAATTCCGGAACGCGCTGCATGAACGTATCGAACTGGATTGCCAGCAGGCTCCAGGCCGCCAGCACCAGCGTCACCGCCAGAACCACCGCCCAGGGTTCAAACATCCAGCGGACGAACGGGTGCAGCCAGCGCAGCGTCTGTTCCGGATCCCAGCCGGGAAGTCGGATGTACAGGATGTTCTTGAGGGCCGCCACGATCTTCTCGCGGCGGCGCTTCTTGGCGGCCTGGTACAGCGCCACTCCCTGGCCAAACCGGTTGCCGCGCACCAGCCGCTTGCCGTGCAAGTCGATGACCGTGCTTTGGATGTCCGTGAGCGTGGGGCGGGCAAACGGGAAAGCGTCGATCAGGTCGTCGCGGAGCTCTTCCAGGTTGCGGCGGCCGTCCAGCAGGTGCAGCACGCAATGCTGTTCGGGCTGCAACTGGTAATAGGTCAGCGACACCGGATCCTTGACCACCCAGTAGCCCCGCCCCTGGCAGGAGACTTCCTGGAACGCCAGGTCGCGGCGCATCTCCAGGGGGATGGGGCGCTTGGTCGATGGAGTCAGAGCGGAAGACATGGGACGAGTTTACTGGGACGCGGTCCGGTTTGCCGGACCCTGGCCGCGGGGATAAATCTTCAGCGTGCCCCGCAATCCGGCGCACAGCACTTCGTCCGGATTCCGAACCTCGGCCCAGACGCGAACCTCCTTGTCAGTCGATTCCGATTTCAAACCGACGAATTTCAGCTCCCCCTCGAGGGTCTGCGGCGGATCATTGGGGCCTTCCCCTTCGACCACCAACTCGACCAGCACGGGCGTTGCGGGCTCGTCCTCCTTCTGGCTGGCCACCAGCTCACGACGGAGCTGCCGCGCTTCGCGGAGGCTGACTGCCCCTTCGACCCGCAGCAGCCGGGTGTTGACCAGTTCCAGTACCTGATCCCCCTGGCGGACTGCTTCTCCCTGATAGCGATGGATGCGGGTCACGACCCCGCCAAAGGGGGCCTTGATCTGATAGGTATTGAGCTGGGCCTGGGCCTCGTCCCGCTTGAGCAGGTTCACGTCGTGGCGGTGCGTCGCCGCCTCCATTTCCAGGACCGCTTTGTCCCACGCCAGTTTGACCTTGAGGATGTCGATCAGGGGAAACGTTTTGGGATTCTGCCGATTGGCGTCATTCATTCGGGTGTGTTCGGTTTCGGCCAATTGGCTCGACTTTTCCGCGTAGCGAATGTCGACATCGCTTTCCGTCTCTTTGGTGGTGATCGCCAGTGCGGCCCGCGCCACTTCATCTTGCAGCCGGGCGACCGGATCTCCTTCCTTGACTTCAGTCCCCTCCTGGGGGACGGTGAATTCAACGATCCCAGGGCGATCGAAGGCCAGCGTCACCTCGCGGATGAAATTGATCGTGCAATTGGGAATCTCAATCGGCTTCCCGGAAGTTCCCGTGGCGCCCGATTTGGCAGAGGTGTCCCCTTTTTCCGGACCGTCTTTGGCCGTCGCCCACCCCGCCGCGGCGGCCCATAGCAGCATGGTGCCGAGCAGAATCCCTCGGACGATTCCCTGATGATTCATGACAAGGCTCCTTAGTTGTCCTGGCTCTCGATGCCGTCGAGATCCCCATTAGCCCGAGGCGACCCTGCCGAGGGGAAGGGGGCCGACCCGGATTGTTCCATCACAAAGCCCTCGGGAACTCGCCCCTTGCTGGTGGAATTCAACGACAGCGGTTGGACCAGTCCCGGCTTCACATCTTCCGGAGAGGGGGCCACGGGGGCCATCGGCTCCGGTTCCTGGCCGGCGTTCTCCTCGGAGGGTGCCCAACCGGGCATATGCAGCCCGTCCAATGGAATGCCGGTCGTGAAACTCGCCGGTTCCTGACGCACGGCGTCGCTGAAGATTGGATCCATGGCGAACGTCCGCGCCCAGGCCCGCCGCAAAGCATCCCGGTAGGCATCCGGGGTCCAGCTCGCTTCCGAGAGATGGATGTTGTTGTTCTCCAACAGCGTTCCCTTGCGATAGTGGATATTCGTCACAGCCTTATTGTACTCCACGACGCTTCCGAAGTATGCCGCTTCGGCCTGGGCCAGGCGCGTTTGGGCCTGGAGCAAGAACTCCAATTCTTTTTTGTCGGCCTGGTACTCGGCGATCACCCCCTGGAGGCGGCGGTCCGCCGCCAGGTAGCGATTGTATCCCGTCGCCATGGCGGAGTACCAGTAGTCCAGCATCTGGAAGGCGTTGGCCAATTCGTGACTGACCTCAATTTCCTGGGAGCACAGGACATCCCGGGCTTTCGCCACGCGAAGTTCGTAGTTGGTGACCTGCGACTTGGCGTTGCGCAGACCGAGCGGCATGTTGAATTGGAAGCCCAGCGTCCAGCCGGTCTGTTGCGCGTCGAACAGGGTCTTCATCGCGCTTTGCAATTCGTCCCGACGAGTTGTCCCGTCCCGGTTGGCCCCCCACAGATTGTTGCCAAATCCGTTGAGCTGGTAGCTGGAGACGAAGTTGAATTGCGGATGGGCCAGATTGCGGGCGGCCTGCAACTGCAATTCGTTGCTCTTAATGTTCCATTTCTGCTTGCGGATTTCCTCGCGCCGCGTGAGCGCTTCGGCCAGACAGACGTTCCAGTTGGGAACGAAGTCGGCGACCACTGGTTCGTCCACGGCCCGGATCACCCGACCATCGTTGGCCGGGAGTCGCAGCAGCCGTCGCAGTTGCAGTTCCGTGGCGTACAACCCATTGGGGCCTCCCAGGGCGGCTTCCACCTGCGCCCGCGCGTCGTAATACGCTTCCAGGGCTTGCGCCTCTTCGGCCGCGCCGCCGCCGGTGGTGCCGTTCTTGGCTTTGGCGTTGACCACGCGCCAGGTGGCCAGGGCGTTGTTCTTCGCCGTCACCAGGCTGTCCCACCGCCGATACGCCAGGTACAGCTCCCAATAGACGTCTTCGACGTCTTTGATCATGTTGCGGACGGCCGCCTCGAAGTCCAACAGCGACATGTCGGTGTTGATCCGCGCCACCATGACCCCTTGGTTCACGCCGCTAACGCCAGGGACGTTCAGGGCGATCGGACCGGCAATGCGGTTGACTTCTGTGCCGGAACCCGCCCACAGGGGTTGCGTGTAGTTGACCGCAACGTTTCCGGTGTAGACCGAAGGGAACAACTGGAAGATCGGATTGGATTGCAGGTAGTTCCAGGTGTTGGAAATGGACACGGTTGCGCCATAGGCCATGTTCTTTTGCAGGGCCGTTTGGAACGCCCCGGTATCCTGGTTCAGCACCCCGCCTTCGGGCAATCCCCCCGCCAGGAACGTGTTGTTTTGAATGACCGAACTTTGCCCCCAGACCATGCTGTTGGTCCACTGCGTATCAAACGCCGCCAGCGCTGATTCCACGCCGCGGGTGCCGAACAACACTCCGCTGTCCCGGATTGCCGGGTCATACGTCGATTGGACCCCATCGGCGTTGTTGAGAACCGCATTGCCCGGCGAAAGAAAATCATTCCGGGTGCGGGCGATTCGATTGTTGACCAAAGCCAGATGGATCGCCTCGACCAGCCCCATGTCCCAGATCTGGTCATGTTCCCGATCATTGATGGTATGCGGGCGCAAGGAACCCGCGGTTGGTTCCATCGAGCGCTCCCCGTCGGGGGGCTGTTCAAGAGTCGTCTCAAATCCCTGGTACTCCTTCATGTCGGAGTCTCCCAGGTAGGTCAACGTTTTGTCCGCGGTGGAACAGCCCAGCGCCAGAACCGCAACCAGAGCGCGACAAATCAGCCCGGCCACCCTTCGTGAAGGGGACCAATGACCAACTTCGCGTTCAACGCAGTCGGTAACCCGTTGTTTTGTCATGGTTTGCGGAAAATCAAGTAACGATCCGCTGGCGCACGATCCGTCCAACCACAGCGCCATCCGGAGAACCGTTACATTGATTATCGTCTGCCCAAGCAGATTTCTTGGGAGATTCTACCTATCTTGACAGAATCCAGGATCAAGATCATGGATCCGCGGCAAGTCTCCGTTCCCGATGCGGCCTGCGGACGGGCGCACGACACGATTTGGCGAGGCAAATTCGGTTTCGCGCATGCTTGTCGCCGAAGTCAGGAATTTGAACATCGATCAGCGAATCTGAGATGACAGCGCCTCCCCGCCCTCTTCGGCCTCCTGCCGTTGCAGCATAAGACTCGGAAGCGAGAACGGATGGCGCTCCTCAGACCCCATCCGGCTCGCCCGGAGAGGTGAATCAGATCGTCGGCTAGACGAGGTCTTCATCCCCAATTCGACCCCATCCGCCTGGCGCGGATTGGTAAGCGAGACCGGCGCTGACGAACTGCCGAGAATTCGTGCGCGGCACAGAACTGAGTAGACACGACGTTGATACCAGAGTGGCCAACCGCCAAACTGAAAGAGGTGACGCCATCTCTCGCCGATTCATGACTGGCCCCTGTATTAAAAATTGTACATCAGTATACATGGCCGTGTCAAGTCAGCGGCGAGCGCCAAGTTTCTGGATTTCTCAGATGTGTCAAGATGCCGGCATGGGATGGTGGGCCACGGTGTGTTGGGTGGGTCGGCTGTCAGGTGTACCGATTTCGGCATGAGTGTGAGGTCGGGATGGACTTGTGGGGCACAGCGAACGGCCCGGCGAAAGCTGGCCGGGCTGACCCATGTGGTGTTGGCGTGGCTTTGGCCAGCATCGTGGGGGTGGCGGTCGCCGACGCAGGTTGCGTCGGCCACGGGGTGAGTCAAGATTGCGCATCGAGACGGGTGGGCTAACGCCACACCGTTCGCCAAGACTTCCGTCATCTGGTCCGTCATCTAGTCCGTCACCTGGTTTGTCACCTGGTTTGTCACCTGGTTTGTCACCCCCGAAGGGGGTGACCGCATCGAACACATCGTGAATTGCTCGTTGGTGATATGGCGACATTCCCTTCCCATTTCGTCCTGCTTCGCCATGGTCAAACATCACAAGCCGAGACCGAATGGACCGCGCCGAACACCGCCGCTTCGGCTTACCCATCACAACCGCCCACCTGGAATCAATGGTCAAGCAAATCAACAATCGTTTGGTCGGAACCGGGTGCCGAAACAATCCTTCAATTGAGGGCCAACTTCAGGTGCGAGACCCGTCCTTGGCGCACTTTCCTTCAGCAGCGACAACCGCAAGCCACCGGTCGACGGACCTACCACACGTCAGCAGCCTGCCCAAATCACGTCGTACGCCCGCCTGCGGACCTGCGGACGCAGGCCGCGTCAAAGATGGTCATGGGCGCCAAAGATGGTCTCAAAGATGGTCATTTGACCATCTTTGGAGTGGACGACGCAACCTGTTGATCCATCAGTAATTCCGGAATGACAGGCGTCAAAGATGGTCAAAACTTTTGCCTACGGGGCAATTTCTTCGGATTCTCTCCGATTCTGCTCATCCATCGTTCGTCCACCAATGGCTGGAATTTCCCGCAGGCGAGCGGTCGGGAGTAACCCTTCCAGTGGATTTTATTTGCGGAATCAACTCGATTCATGAGATGTCCACCTGTTTCTCCAATCCCGTCGGCACTCAATTCAGGGGGCTTTCGGCTGGGGAATTGGACTCGCGCGCAGCAGTTCATTGAGCCGCTGGAGCGGGCGTTGATCGCCGCGCTGGGTTTCCAATGTGATCCATTCCTGGAGTATGGCGGCGGAATATTGGGGTTCGACCCAGTTTTGGGCAGCGCTCAGTGCCTGTTTCGCCAGGCGGGCGCCCAAGGGGTAATCGGCCGGTTCTTGCATCAGGCGGCGGGCGGCGGGCCATAAGCCGATCTGCCAGGGGCGGGACGATTGACGGAGGTTCACGCCGGTCGCGGGATCATCAGAGGGGTGAGCCGGCTTGGTTTGGACCGCCTGGCTCACGCCGGGCCGTTCGCCAGTCTTTGGGGGGACGGCGGCCATCGACTCGGCCAGAGCCTCTGCCAGCAGGCGGAACCGGGGGGAATCGTCCAGGACACCGGCGACGATCAATTCTGCCATTTGCCAATGGGGATCGTTAGGAGCGTCCTGGCGGAGTTTGCCGATTGCTGTTTGCAGCTCTTCCTGCATCGGCTTCGAGCGACGAGCTTGCTCGGCCAGAATCTCCAACAGGCTGATCATCGGCAATTCTTCGGAAGAACTAGCAACCGAGGCGACGAGGAGCAGCGGCGCGACGCGTTGAAAACTCCTGGAATCTGCCGAAAAGCGGCGCGCGATCGATCCGGGGATGAAGGCGTCACGCCACTCGTCCCGATTTTCGGCGAACGTCTGCAAAACCTGGTGCATGTTATCGGCCAGGTGTTGCTCGGGTTTGCAGCGCGCCGCGCGGGTGGTCGGATCATGAAGAAACTCGGCGATGACGAGGGCCGCGTCGCCGGGATAGCCCAGTTCGCACAGTCGGACGACAGCCTCTCGCAGATCGTTCAGGCGATGATGCAGTGACGACCGAAGATCATAAACCTCATACCGCTGCCGGTCGAGAAAGGCGACGATCGTGTCTCGTGCCGCGTCGTGGCGGCCGGCAGCCACATGCAATCGAATGAGTCGGTCGGTCGGACCTCCCTTCAAGTGCTCCTGTCCCTGATGCAGGCCGATGTCTTGCGCCAACCCATACATCGAGATCGCCAGGTCGCGCAGCTCGTCATGGCTTTCGAATTCGAACGCAGTAATCCACAGCGCGTCCACCGGCATTGGGGAGAGCCGGTCCGCCAGCCGTCGCGACAAAATCGCTCGTGCCGACGCGAAGTCCCCCTGCCGGGCATGCACCTGCGCCAGGAGTGCTTCTCCGCCATGCCATTGGGGTGTTTGAACGAGGGCATCGCGCAGGCGTCGCGCAAGACGATCGAGCATCAGTCGCGGCTGCGGCATCTGGCTGATCAGTTCCAGTAGAGTGCTGAGGCCGTCGGGACCATTTCGTTCCCAACAGGTGGCGGCATGCCAGGGATCTGCCAGTCGCAGAGCAGGGGGCTCGATGATCACGTCCTGGATAGCGTCGAAGGCGTCGCGTGTTTTCCAAAACTGATCACTCTGCAAATTGGCGAGAAATGAGACCCGGCAAGTTTGGTACGCGTCCCAAGCTCGCTCAAACAGTATCCGACCGTGTTCACGCGTCAGCTCGTGCTGCATCAGGGAATCAATGATTGCAGCGACCGCATGCACGCTGCCAGTTTCATGGAGTTCGAAATCGTGCGTCACAAATTCCAGAAGCTGCTCCGTAGCAGTATTGGGCAGAAGATTCCTGAGCTTGGGCCAGTAGCGGCCAATGCTCGACGGATTTGCCTGGAGGACTCCAATCATTGCAGCATTGCGGATCTGTTCGACGTCTGAGTCGAGTTGCTCTTCGTGGCTCTTCAGGGTCAATTGGTAGTATTCCGCAGCGACGTTGCCCATGTGCCGCTCCAGCTTCGTCAGTGATGCTTCCGGTTTTTCGTCTTCGACGCTCAATAATGGGCCCACGGGATCGTCCGGAAGAGGAAGACGGGGCGGTGGTGCGACGGGAGGCTGGATAGCGTTTTGCTCCTCAGCGCTTGCGCTGCGAATACGGGACTCTGCCAGGCGGACGCGCTGCTGGTTCCCAAGCGCTAGGGCGGCTTCCAGCGCGAGTTGCTCCAATTCGGTTCGAGTTTCCGGGTGATCCCCTCGTGCCTGATCGACCGACTCGATGATCTGTTCCAAGTTCCCGATCGCCTGCAGCATGCGGACCATAACGAGCCGGATTTCATCATCGCCGTCACTGGCCTCCAATGCCTCATTCATTCCTTCTAGGGCTTCCTCGGGGTGGCAATTCCACCAATGAACATAAGCCTTTCCCAGTAGCCAATACGGGCGGGTCGAGTCCGGAACCTGGTCGGCCTGCCGATCGCATTCTGCCGTCAACAGTTCCAGTCTGTGCTGGCGACGGAATGCATGGAATAGATTTCGCCAAACGACGAGCGCATGACGGTCATACCAGCCGTTTGGACTGGGTTGGTTCCACTCAACGATTTGCCAATCGGCCGGGGTAACCAACACACAGGGGGTCGTGGCACGCTGGAGCAAGGATCGAGATGCGGCACGCCGTTTCGACTCGGAGTTTACATGCCAATCCATAAACCGACTCAAGGAATGGATCGCTGCGTTTGTCGATTCATGTTGCATTTGGAGCACAAGGCGGCATGGCCAGGCCTGTTCCATGAAGTGGCTGGCAGGGAAGGGGAGCGCACTGGGGTGCAGTTTGGTGGCCGCCTGCCACCGCTCGAAGAGTAAATGGAATCGATCCCCCTGCCCGGCAGCCGCAAAATTGTTGAGCAGAATTGGCACGCGCTCGTCTCGGTCCTCACTCCGCACCAATTCCTCTGCCAGCCGATCGAGATCGGCAGCACGATTGGCGAGCACCAACTCGGCAACCACCGCTCGGATCGCCGAGTCCTGGAATCGGCCTGCCGCCGGATGATGGGCCATCGCGCGAATCCGCCGGTAGGCGCGGAGCGCCAAATCGAGATCGTCGTTGTCCAGTGCCGGGCGGAGGTCGATGCTCCCCGGTCGCGGTGAGATCATTCGACTTCCGCCGGGAATCGTTCGACTGTAGAGCGCGGACACGTAGGCCCAATCGCCATCCAGGGCGTCTTCCCGAGCCAACTCCCGCGCCGCTTCAAAGGCGCCGATCCCATCCCCCTGCATCATCCGAATCCAGTACCAGTCCCACACATGGACCAGCCGCCCGTCGCCGGCAAACTGGGGCGCGTCGGGGTGGAACTGTTGTTCAAACTGTGGCGTTTGATGTGCCCGGCAGGACGAACGGTAGAGGTAGAGCAGCGCGGCAACGCGAGCCTCTGCGAAGTCCTCTGCCGCGGGATCGTTGATGGCAAATCGCGGTCCCTGGGGGCGAAACATCGGACCCTGTGCCTCGCGAACGGCTGTCTGCCAGCACCGCATGAAGCGCGACTGCCGTCTGAGCATCCCCCGGTCGTCTGCCTCCCGGTCGAAGTCTTTGGCGTTCGGTGCCGCCGGGGCTGCCCCTTTGTGGGGGGATGTCAGAGCCAGCAGCTCCTGATAGACCTGCGTCGCTTGCGCTCGATCAATGTCGGCGTACAGCCTTCCCAGACGGGAGAGTACCCGCCAGTCCCCTGCCGCGGCCTCATAAATCCGATCCAATTCGCGACGATCGAAAGCGTCATCGCTCGCACCGCGATTCTTGTCGTCGCCGTTTGCCACGGGCTGGCACAGCGGGTCAGCCGCTGGATGTAATCGATCCGCCCCGTTGGTATCCAAACAGTCCACCGAAGAGAGAATCACCACCAGCGCCGCAATGAACCGCCTCGCTGACATGTTGCCACCTCCGGGAGGAGTGTCGAAACTACGTTGGACTCAGGAAGTTCTTCAAATACCGAGCGCTCTGATGGAGAGAGGCCTGTCGGGCCTCCAGCGAATGCTCGTAGGCGCGATCTTCCACTTCGACGCAGACGGGGCCGCGATAGCCTACGTCGGAGAGGACAGAGAAAAACTGTCCCCAGTTGACATCTCCCAGTCCTGGCAGTTTGGGAACGTGGTATTCCAGCGGATGGGCCAGGATCCCCACGTCGTTCAGCCGCTGCCGATCGACGCGGACGTCTTTGGCGTGGACGTGGACCAGGCGGTCGCGGAACTCGCGGAGCGGCTGGAGGTAGTCCATCTGTTGCCAGACACAGTGCGACGGGTCGAAATTGAGACCGAAATTCGGGCTGGGAATCTCTTCGAACATTCGCCGCCAAATGGCGGGGGAGATCGCCAGGTTCTTTCCTCCCGGCCATTCGTCGCGCGTGAACAGCATGGGACAGTTTTCGATGCCAATCTTCACTCCCCGCTCGTCGGCCAGCGCGATCAGCGGTTTCCAGGTTTCACAGAAGCGCGGCCAGTTCTCTTCCACCGAACGGGTCCAGTCACGGCCGATGAACGTGTTGACCACGTTGATCCCCAGCAGCGCGGAGGCTGCGATCACTTTGCGCAGATGCTCGACCGATCGCTGCGCTTCCGCCGGATCGGGGGCCAGTGGATTGGGGTAGTAGCCCAGCCCGCTGATGGCAACCCCTTCGTCGGCCATAATCCGCTGGATCTGGGCCGCCTGCTCCGGGCCGAACCCGGTCACATCCACGTGCGTGACCCCGGCGTACCGCCGCTCGGCCTTGCTGGGGGGCCAGCACATCAATTCGACGCAGGCATAACCCGCCTCGCGCGCGAAGCGCGCCACCTGGAGAAGTGTCAAATCGGGAAGAATGGCGCTGACGAATCCAAGTTGCATGGCGTCTCCGTGGCGAGTCGATGAAGGGCTGGGATCATTGTCGCCTCCCGCGAGGAACCAATCAAGCCGACCGGGCCTCAGCCGCGAGAACCGCGGCGGCATAGGCGCACGCGGCTTCCGCCAGGGATGGGGAGAATTGTTCGCTCAGCGAGATGTGCCGCGTGGAACTGGTGGCGAAGCGCTCCTGGATAAGGTCGCGGGCCAGGAAATCGCCGCTGCCGGAGAACAGGATGGCGTCCAGTCGGGCGATTCGGGCCAGGACGGTCTGGAGCGCATCCGCAATGCGGTCCCGCTGTGACAGGGCGAAGCTTTCCGCAATTTGTCGCAGGTCGTCTTGAGTCAGTTCGTCCCGGTCGGAACAGAGCATCCGGGCCAGCCGGTCGCAAGCGGCGGGGATCGTCGCTGGGCGACCGTTGGCTGTGTCCCGATCCTCCTCATTCGGAAGGATCTTTCCCAACAGCAGGTAGACGTCGAGCGTTGTGGCGAAGAGCTCGGCCGCCACCGGGCAGCGGCGATCATGCAGCAGGACTTCTTGTGCCACGGCACAGAGGGGTGTGCGGCGGACTCCGGAATAGACCAATTCTCCCGAACTGAGTCGCCCCGGATCGGTCCGGGCAGCGGGGCAGGGGAGGCCGTTCCAGAGTGGAATGATATCGGTCGTCGTCGAGCCAATGTCGATCAGCAGGGCGCCTCCCTGGGGGGCCAGCCGGCCGGCCCAGGTGGCCAGCGCGTGCCAATTGGCGGCAGCAACTTCGAGCGGTCGCTGGCGCGCCTCGACGGGGGACAGCCAGCCGCCTTCTGTCGACCAGAATTCCACCGGGATCCCCGCCGACGCCTGCTCTGCGGAATCCACGATGAACTGCACGCCGCTGGCCCGCGTGGCAAAGCAGTCGGCCAATTCCGCCGTCATCGCGACTGCCAGGCGGTCCGCAGGTGGAAATCTGGCGAGCAGTTGCCGCAGCCGATCGGTCAGCAACTCGGGAGCGCGCCAGATTTCAAATAGCTCGCTGCAACACTCGCCGGAGTTACTGGCCCCTTTGAGATGGGCGCCGCCAATATCCAAGCCAATCACGTGCATGAATCGCATCCCTCGCCGCCCTGTTATCAGTCGGCCAACCAGGCGAGCGCAGTGCGGGTCGATTCGTCGTCGTCGTTGTCGATCAGTTCGGCCAGACGCTGGGCGTTGCGCCGCTGCGCCAGTTTCATGTACAGGATTCCCGAATGAACCTCGCGGCTCATCTGCGCCTCATCAGCGTGCGGATGGGTCAGGAGGGACATCAAACGGGAATAGACGCAGCTTGAAACAAACAACTCCGTGGCGACGTCACCCAGCCGCGCCAGGACGTGTTGCTGGTTGATGACATCCTCGCGGTGGCGGAACAGCGCTCGCTGGCAGGCGCGGGAAAACGAGACGATCTGTCGCGAGAGTCGCGCCACGACCGGCTGGAGCCGACTGTGGACCACGGGAATCTGCGGGGCCGGGCGACGGAGCAAACCCAGTTTCCAGGGCTTGCGGCGGACTTCGAGCATCTCCTGACCCAGATAGCGCAAGCCGACTCCGGCGATGAAGCACCGCAACACGTCGTTGGCCCCTTCGCCGATCAGATTGATCCGGGCGTCGCGCATCATTCGCTCGAAGGGCTGGTCATTGAAATACCCAGCGCCGCCATAGATTTGCAGCGTGTCATTGACGATCGTCCAGAGCGCGTCGCTGGCAAACACCTTGAGCATCGCCGTTTCGAGCATGTAATCGGCCGCGCCGCTGTCAATGAGCGCCGCGGTATGCCGCGTGGCACTCTGCATGGCATAGATGTGCGCGCTGGCTTCGGCGATTTTCTTCTGGACGAGACCAAAATCGCTGAGGGGTCGCCCGAATTGCCGCCGTGTTTTGGCATGGCGAATGGCGTGCTCCAGGCAGAACGTGGCGGCTCCGGTGCAACTTGCGCCAAACGTCGTGCGGCCGAAGTCCAGCACCGTCAGGGCCAGGCGGAGACCTTTGCCCAGCGTTCCCAGGATGTTCTCTCGCGGCACGTGCATGTCGCGAAACTCCAGGCGCGCGGTCGCCGTCCCTCGAATTCCGCATTTGGGCATGCGGGCCTCGACGACGTGGAAACCCGGCATGTCGGGGGTCACGAGAAAGGCGGTGATCTTCCCGTCGGGCACTTCGGGGTCGGGAGTGCGGGCCATGACGGTCAAGACCTGTGCGATGGCGCCGTTGGTGATGTACCGTTTCTCCCCGGTGAGGATGTACCCCTGGCCATCCCCCGACGGGATGGCCCGCGTTTGAACATTGGCGGCGTCCGAACCAGCCTCCGGCTCCGTCAGGGCGAAAGCCGCGATTTTCTCTCCAGAGGCCAGTGGGCGCAGCCAGGTTTGCTTTTGTTCCGCCGTGCCGAACAATTGCAAGGCCCTCAGGCCAATGGAATGATGCGCATTGACGAAGACCGCCGTTGCGGCGCAATGCCCGCCAATCACCTCCATAACGCGACAGTAGTTCTGCTGCGACAGCCCGCGACCACCGAATTCGACGGGAATCGTGGCCCCCAGGACTCCCGCGCGCCCCAGGCCACGGATCACTTCGGGAGGAATGTCGGCCTGTCGGTCAATCGCCGCCGGGTCGATGGCGCGGAGTGCGAATTCGCGCGCTTCGGCGACCGCGGCGTCACCTGCGGTCCGTTCCGCCGCCGACGGTTCCGGGAACGGAATCACACCGGCCTGCTGGAATTTTCCGAAGAACAGATCGCGGGCGAAATCAGTCGTTGGGGGACCGGAAAAGAGAAGTTCCTCGGCCTGGCGAAGTTGTTGCTGCTGAAGCTCGTCAAGATGTCCCAAAGTTGCATTCCTCTCCACGTGGGCTGTCAGTCGTTTCGGCCGAACACCGTGCGATGCTCGGCGCTCCAGTGTAGCGGACGGCGGGGGAATTTGTCGCGGGAGCGGGGGACGGCTGGCGGGGGACGGGTGGCGGGTGGCGGGTGGCGGGGGACGGGTGGCGATGCGCAACTCCCAAAGAGTGAAATCTCAGATTTCAAATCTCAAATCTCAGGACTCAGGACTTTCCTAAAACCTTCGATGGAACATGGCGCCGACGCTGTTCGTGGCGGAGTCGTAGTAGGGGGCGCAGCGGAAGCCGGAGTATTCTTCCAGGTGGCGGCCCGCGACCGATTTGCCGATCACGAATCCCAGGAGTGATCCGAACACCACGTCGGACAGGTCGTGTTCCCGCTGGTCGATCCGGCTCCAGCCCACCAGTCCGGCCAGCACATAAGCGGGAACGCCAATCGGCCAGCCGTAATAGTCGTCGAGAAC
>JBJXGA010000393.1:0-4316 GCA_046152955.1 Planctomycetales bacterium
GCTGAAGTCGAACGGCGTGCGACAACCACATTGAAATGGATGATTGACTGCCGAATGTCACTGCTCACCATCGCCCTCGATCACCTGACGCTGGCTCGGGTCGGGCTGTTGCGGACGATTCTGGCACACCCGCTGCCGCAACCCACGCTCGACCTGCCGCACGTCGCTGCCGCCGTCAACGGCCTCCGCGACGCAGGAACGCAGCACGAATTACCCAAAGGCCTGCTCACCGCCGCGTTGTATCACTTCGTCCGGGGTGACACCGCGTCAGCCCGCACGGCCCTCGACCAGGCCCAGCAAATCGCCGAGCGCGGCCCGATGCCGCTGCACCTCGCCGACGTCCACCTCCACCGCGCCCGCCTCTTCCGCGACAAGGCCGAGCTCGCCAAAGCCCGCGAGCTCATCGAAAAACACGGCTACGGGCGACGCCTGGAAGAACTGGCCGACGCCGAAGCGGTCCTGCGGTAGGAAACCGGACCTGAGACTGCGCTACGCAGCCAGGGCGCACGCGGAGACGCGGAGGCGCGGAGATTGGGGAGAGGAGGCTGGAGAGGATGGTCGTGTCGGGGTGGCAGGTGAGAGTCATCTTCCGCTTCTCACCCTCTCTCCGCGGCTCCGCGCCTCCGCGTGAATCATCTAATGACGCTGACATTTGGAGCCGACTGTTTGAACCTTGCGATTCCATCATCTGTGACACACGTTCCTCGCACGCTCAGTGTCTGCAATCTCGGCATCCCGACCAGATAACTCAGTCCGGCGTCACTGATCTGCGTATGGACCGTTGGCACCACGATCATACCGTCAATGTACCGTCAACCTCGGTCACTTTGAACTGAGATTCCTGCCTCACCGCGGCGCCGTCGGCGGGAACAGCACTGGCTGTCGCGAACGGTGGCGGACGGCTGTCGCAGGGGGGGTGGCTGCGTCGGGGGCTTCCTCGGGATTCTGAATTCCGTGCCGGTAGAGTGCGCGGCCTCCTTCCAGTGTGTTCCGCAGGGCGGGAGTTGGTTCGACCAGGTATTTCATGTTGCGGGCAACGTAGGCGGCGACCGGAACGCCGTCCAAGTAGGCGATGCGGTGCGAGGCGATGCTGGAGACGCGCTCGTGGGGGGTCAGGATCCCCACCAGGTTCAGAGGATCGGCGGCGGAGATCACCACCAGTTCCTGCGCGGGGCCGGCATCGCGCAGTTGCCGCAGGACGCGGACGGTGTCTCCCACGGCGAATTGTTCCCCCGCCACACCAGTGATGAATCGCCCTCCCCGGATTTCTCCCCGCGCCTCCAACCGCCGATAGACCTGCAACAGCTCCCACCAGCGGGGGGCTCCCGACTCGCGCTCCAACAGGTCGCGGAAGACCACTCCCCAGCGACGCAGGAGTTGCCAGGCCCATTGCTCGGCGAAGTTCGCTTCCGCCGCGGCGCGGCGCCACAACGACCAGCGCCCGGCGCCGGCCAGCGGAGCGCGGCGGCGGACCAATCGGCTGGGAACTGCGGGAGACTGGCGTTCCGACCGGTGGGCGATCAACGCCCGCAGCCCGGCGAAGCCGTCCGCCGTCGCCAATCCCTGCGAGACCAGTTCTCCCAAAAGGTCGTTGAGTTGATCGGGGAGGAGCCTCAGATCGGCCAAAAGGTCGGCGGCGAACATCGCCCCTTGGCGCTGCAACAGGGCATGCAGGTCACGCGCGGTGGCGCTCAGCGACTCGATCTCTCCGGGGACTCCGGCGGACTGCAGCCATTCGCCATCCGCTCGCAGAAAAACGGACAAGGGGATGGCGCGGGTCAGGCTGGCGAGCGGGCGGACACGGTCGGCCAAGCGCCGCGTCGGATACAGCCGCCCCCAGGCGACCTCTCCAGTCAGGCACAGTTCATCGAGCCACTCAGGGCGGTACTGCTCGACGCGCGACGCGAACAAGTCGCGCTCCCAGGCGATCGCCGGAAGGTCGAGTCCTTGCAGCATGCCGATCGTTTCGAACAATCCGCTGGCGCCGGCCCGCCGCGACCCCGGCAATAAGCCGTGGTGCCGCGTGAGAAAACGAACAAACACATCGACCGTGACAGGCTCGATCTGTTTGCGCAACCCGTCCATCGTCAGGCGATGGATCCGCGCCAGCAGTCGGCGATGACACCATTCCAGCGGCCGCGGGGGATCCGCTTCCGGCGTGGACGATGCTCCCTCCTGTTTCTCCGCCGGGCGGTCTCCCTGGCATTCGGGGGTGAACCGTCCGCGGAGTACCACTCCTTCCCCTTCCAGAGCCTCCAGCGCCGCGTCGGTCTGGCTCTCCTTCAATCCAAGCTGTTCCGCCAGGTGTGCTGCAGTCACGGGACCGGAGATTTCCACCAGCCCGCGGACGATCGCGACGCGCGCTTCCTCAGGAGTCCACTCGCGGCGGACCCCCTCGGGAACTTCGATGGGGGGGACGAACTGCGCGTCGGGAAAGGCGGCCAGTGCCGCGGGAAGGCGTTCCGCGGCGACCCACATCGGAAAGCGGCCGGGAGCCTGGAGCCGAGTGGCACGGCGGGCTTGCGCCAGTTGGGCGAATAGGGCCGGCAAAGACGCCGCGGCGACGGTGGCGGAGCCGGTCGGAGGGGACTCGACGTCGATCGCCGGAACGATGATGCGCCCCAAGAGCAGGTCATGCAATTCATCGGCATTGCGGACCAGGGGTTGCGCCTCGGCCCGAACGCGATCGATGGCCGCCGGATCCAGCCGTCCCAAATCGCTGACGCTTTCCACCGACAGCGAGCGGCGCGTGGCGACCGCCCGCGTGCGCCGTTCGACGATCTCCCCTCCATCCAGGAAGGCATAGGGGTTGGCGTTGAGCAATTCGTAGCAGAACGGCGAAGGTTCCCGCGTGTCGCGCGGGATCAGCTCGATCTCGCCCTGATCAATGCGTTTCAGCACCGCTTGCAGCCCCTGCAAGTCGTGCGCTTCCTGAAGCGCATCATGCATCGACTGAATGGCCAGTGGATGATCGGGGAGTTGCAAGTCGCCCGTGACATTCTCCTGGCACCCGGTCAGTTTGGGAAACACGGCGGTGAGCAGGTCATCGGCCCGAAATCGCTGCAGCGCCGGGGGGACTTTTTTGCCGTTGCGAAAGCGTTCCACCAGGAGCGCGCGGGTCACGTTCCACCGCCACCGGGTCTGGAACGTGGGGACATACAGCAGCGCCTGCTCCAGGAGCGATCCGACATTCCCCGAGTTGAGCATGCTGAACATGCTCTCCAGGGGAAAGCTGTGCTGCGGTCCCAGCGACAAAATGAACCCATCGTCGTCGGCGGTCGCCTGGAGTTCGAAATCAAACGAGCGGCAAAACCGCTTCCGCATGGCCAGTCCCCACGCCTTGTTGATCCGCGCCCCGAACGGCGCATGCACGACCAACTGCATCCCCCCCGACTCGTCGAAGAACCGTTCAAACACGATCCGCTTCCCGGTGGGCAACAGACCGATCGCTCCTTTTTGAGCCCGGGCGGATTCCACCACCTGATGCGCGGCGGACTCGCCGGCGCCGGTCTCGTCGCGCAGCCACTGCTCCGCCGCGGGGGGATCGGACAGCCGCTGTTCGAGCTCCTCGCGCAGCCGCGACACCTCTTCCGACAGTTCGACCGTCCGTCCCAGACCTTCGCCGCGCCAGAAGGGGATCGACGGGGGCGCCCCCTGCGCGTCGACGACCGTCACGTCGTTTCCGCGGACATGGACGATGCGCCACGAGGTGTTTCCCAAGAGAAAAATCTCTCCCGCCTGACTCTCGCTGGCGAAATCTTCGTCGAGCGTTCCGACGACCGTTTGTTCCGGCTCGGCGACGACGCGGTAGGAGGCGATCTCGGGAATCGCCCCCCCGTTGACCGCCGCGACCAGCCGCGCGCCGGGACGGGCGCGGACCCGGCGCCCCACCTGATCGTGGTGCAAAAAGACCTTGCTCCGTCCGGAGGCCTGGGTGATCCCTTCGCTGAGAAACTGGATCACGCGATCGAAGTCTTGTCGAGCCAGATTTCGATAGGGCCACGCGCGGCGGCACAGTGCGAACAGCTCGTCGGTGTTCCAATCGCCGCTGGAAACTTCGGCGACGATCTGCTGCGCCAGGATGTCGAGCGGCGCAATGGGAATTGGAATCGCATCCAATCGCCCGGCTCGAACCGCCCGAACCAGCGCCAGCGATTCCATCAGTTCATCGCGGGTCAGGGCGAACAGCCGTCCTTTGGGGACCAGCCCCAGCGCATGCCCCGACCGTCCGACGCGCTGCAGAAACGTGGCGATCGATTTGGACGAACCAAGCTGAATCACCAGATCGATATGCCCGATGTCCAGCCCCAGCTCCA
>JBJXGA010000395.1:0-16463 GCA_046152955.1 Planctomycetales bacterium
GTCGGATCGCGCGGCGGCATTATGTCGCCGGAAAGCTGCTGACCGTTGCCGCCGTGGTCACGATCATCACGACGCTCCCCGCGCTGATTCTGTACGCGGAGTATGGACTGCTCAGCAATTCGCTCGACTACTTTTTGGACCATCCGCGGATTCTCACCGGCATCCTCGGTTACGGAGGGCTTCTGGCGGTGGTCCAGAGTCTGCTGCTGTTTGCGATTGCTGCCTGGGTTCCCCGGACCGTGCCGCTGGTGATGACCTGGCTGGGAGTCTTTGTGCTTCTCAAGGCGCTCGCCGAGGCTCTGCGGGCGATCAACGACAATCGGTTCTGGCTGCTCTTGGGGTTCTGGGACGATATGCACCAGGTGGGACGCTGGTGCTTCGGTTCGACGAACAGCGGGAGAACTCCCAGCGTCCCGCAGTGTACCGCCGTCCTGGTCGTCCTATGCGGATTGTGTTTGTTCCTGATCCTGCGCCGTGTTCGCGCCGTCGAGGTGGTCCGATGAGTTCCCCTCCGACGGCACCTATGCCGGTTGCCAGCGTCCCGCCCCCCATAGCGCAGTTTGTTGCGGTCACCAAGTGGTATGGGCCGGTGATCGGCGTCAACGACGTCCATCTGACACTGGAACCGGGGATCACCGGGTTGTTGGGACCGAACGGCGCTGGCAAAACGACGCTGATCAAGCTCCTCACCGGACAGCTCCACCCGAGTTTGGGACAGGTTCTGATCCAGGGGCGTCCTGCCACGTCGGCCGCCGCGCGGAGACATTTTGGCTACTGCCCCGACGTCGATGCGTTTTATGAGGAGATGTCGGGGCGACAGTTTGTGCTGACCATGGCCCGGCTGCATGGGATGGAGCCGGAGCTGGCTCGCCAGCGGACGGAGGAGGCGCTGGCGGAGGTGGGAATGCGCGACCGTGCCGAGCGGATCTTGCGGGGATGCTCCAAAGGGATGCGGCAACGGATCAAACTGGCGCAGGCACTGGTTCACGAGCCGAAGCTGCTGATCGTCGATGAGCCGCTCAACGGGGTCGATCCGGTGGGGCGGCGCGACCTGATGGATCTGTTTCGCCGCTTTCGAGATCGGGGCCGCGCGGTCGTCGTCTCCAGCCATATCCTGGAAGAAATGGACGCACTGGCCGAGCGGGTGATTTTCATGGGGCGCGGGAGAGTGCTGGCAGTCGGAACGCTGGCGGAGATTCGCGAGATGCTGGCGGCGCATCCCCTGCACGTGCGGGTGAGCGCCGCGCGTCCGCGAGAGCTGGCGGCGCGGCTGGTGGCCTGGGAGGAAGTCCGCGCTCTGGAAGTCAGGGACGCACACGACCTGTCGCTGCAGGTGCTGCGTCCCGACGCGTTTTTTCGCCGCTTCGCCGATTTGGTGGCCGAGGAGGACTATGGAGTCGCCAGTCTTCAGACGACCGACGCCTCGGCGGAAGCGATCTTTGATTATGTCATGTCCGCCGCGGGAAGACTCTGAATGCTCGAAGACCAACTCAACGGCGCGTCACAGCCCTCCCTGGAAAGAGCCCCCGGCGGCTCCCCGAGCGCCGCTGCGCCCGGGGAGCCGTCGGTGTTCTCGGCCTGCGCGCGATTGTTCTGGGTGACGATTCGCCGCCAGATGTTCTCGCGGCAGACGCTGGTGGGGCTGGCCCTGGCGGGACTGTGCTGCCTGATCGTGTTGGCCTGGTCGCGGCATCACGCTCCCACGGCCAAACGCTTCGCCGAACAGATTCTGGTTCCCACCTACCTGGTGTTTCTGTTGCCGGTCTTGGCGGTCTGTTACGGCGCCTCGGGGATCGGCGGTGAGCGGGAGGAAGGGACGCTGATTTACCTGTTGATCGTCCCCATTCCGCGTCCCTTGATCTACCTGGTTAAGTTTGCGGCGACGGTGGGGCTGGTCGTTGCCGGTTCGCTGGGGACGCTCGCGGCGCTGTGCCTTTTGGCTGGAGCATCGGGCCGGGAGACGTTTCCGATGTTTTTCATGAGCAGCCTGCTCGGTTCGGCGGCGTATGCCAGCTTATTCCTGATGCTCGGGGCCGCGTTCCGGCACGGGACGGTGATCGCCCTGGCGTATTGGTTTTTTCTGGAAGTGTTGCTCGGCAACATGCCGGGAATCGTCAAACGGGTTTCGATCGCGTTTTATATGCGGTGCCTGGTGTATGACGCCGGCGCCGAGCTGGAACTGGCCCCCCTGGGACGAGCCGCGCGGGAGATGTATCTTCCCATCTCCGGAGCGGCGGCGCAGACGACGCTAGTGTGCGCCATCGCGGGGCTGCTGACTGTCGGACTGTGGGCCTTCAGCCGCCGCGAGTATCGAGACTTGAGTTGATTCTCTGCGCTGCGACTGGACTAACGTGGGTGGTGGTGACCCATGTCACTGTCGTCCAGGAAGGAGGGGCCTGATGCGGATTCTTCCCCGGCCAGTTCGTGGGGCAAGACCGGGGCGCCGGCAGGAGAGAATTCCCGTTCATGCAGCTTGAGAATCGGCACGACTTCGATTTCCAGTTGCAGCCTGTCGGCGGGAACCAGGGCGATGGCGGCCTGTTCGGCAAGCTGCCGCACATGGTACGTGGGAGCGGCGGCCCACACGCACACCTGTTCCCCAATCGTAATCACGCGGAGAAATCGCAATCGTCCCGCAGTGGCGCCATGGATCCGCGAGTACAGGACGTCCTCCAGCATCAGTTCGTTCAAATCGGTTTCTTCGCCAATCATCGTCAGCATCGACATGGATCAATCTCCTGGTGTTGACCGGTGCCTCCGGATCATGTTCCGATACACCGAAACGCGGGGGCACATGCATCTTCCTTTCAACTCATTCACAAGCAGCATACGCCCCGACCATGTGGGGTTGATGAAGGGAAAGCGAAGAGCGGTTGAAGGGGAACAAGCACCTGAAATTTGAAATCTGAGAATTGAGATTTGAATTTTGAGATTTGAAATCTCAAATTCAACCCACCACCCGTCACCCACCACCACCCGTCACCCACCACCATCCTTCATCCTTCATCCTTCATCCTGTACTCTCTACTCCCTAGCCCCTAGTTCCTAACCCCTATCCCCTCCCCCCTCACCAGGAGCCCAACATGGGATTCATCGATCTGCAGAACATCCAGCCAATCTCGCCGGTGCCGGGGTGCCGCATGCGCACGCCATTCGGTCTGCATCTGATGCTCTCCTACCTGGAGATGGACGCCGGCGCGGAAGTTCCCTTGCATCACCATCCGCACGAGCAGGGGGGGATTCTGTTGCAGGGAAGGCTGCAACTGACGATCGGAGATGAAACGCGGACCGTCGAACCGGGAGCAATGTTTCTGATTCCCCCCGGCGTGCCGCACCGGGCCGTCGCTCTCGACGGCCCCGTCCGCGTCCTGGACGTCTTCAGCCCCGTCCGCGAAGACTACGCAGTACTGACCAACCGCTACATCCCGGAATTGCGGGAGGCGCCTCCCGGCGACCGGCATCAAGGTTGAGAAATAGGGCGGAGTCATCGTCCAAGGCTGGCGGCAAGTCCCGTTCGGCGCATTCCGATTGCTTGCCTCCCGTGACCTGTGATATGCTGCCTCATTGATGCGTTGCCGTTTCTCGACCCAGGCGCAGATCCTCCATGCTCACTCTGACCGGCTTTCCCTCTCCATTGTGTGACGGCGTTTCCCGTCGCGATTTGCTGCGGATCGGGGCGCTGGGGATGGGGGGGCTGTCGCTGCCGCAATTGCTGGCGGCGGAAGCTCGACAAGGGGAGGGGGCGCGGCACAAAGCGGTGATCATGATTTACCTGGTCGGAGCCCCGCCGCATCAGGACATGTACGACCTGAAAACCCAGGCTGCCAAAGAAATTCGCGGCGAATTTCAGCCGATCGCGACGAATGTTCCGGGAATTGAAATCTGCGAGCATCTCCCGCGCCTGGCGCGGATCATGGACAAGCTGATTCCGATCCGGTCCATGTACGGCTCTCCCAACGACAGCCATGACTCGTTCATATGCTACACCGGCAGATCGTTTGTGAATCAGCCGGCCGGCGGGTGGCCCGCGCTGGGGCCGGTGGTTTCGAAATTCCAGGGAGCCAGTTCGCACGCCACCCCGGCGTTTGTCGGACTGGCCCCCAAGTCGGGGCATCCGCCCTACGGTTCGCCAGGACATCCGGGAATGCTGGGGATTTCCCATTCAGCGTTTCGTCCGACCGGGCCAGGGTTGGAGAATCTGGTCCTGGGAGATATCCCGGTATCGCGGCTGGATGATCGGCGGCGGCTGTTGCGGCAACTGGATGGCTTCAAACGGCAGGCGGACCAAAGCGGAATGATGGCCGGCCTGGACGTGTTCAACCAACAGGCGTTTGGGCTGCTGACCTCCAGCCGCCTGGCCGATGCGCTGGATCTGAGTAAAGAGGATCCGCACGTCCGGGAGCGATACGGCAAGGGAGACCCAAACAACTATGGCGATGGGGCGCCGCGGAATCTGGAGCATTTCTTGATGGCTCGCCGCCTGGTGCAGGCGGGGGTGCGGGTGGTGACGCTCAACTTCGGACGCTGGGATTTTCACGATCAGAATTTCAGCGAGGCGAAGAATACGCACCTGCCGTTCTTCGATCAGGGGATGAGCGCCCTCGTCGAAGATTTGCATGCCCACGGGATGGCGGAGGATGTCGCGGTGGTTGCCTGGGGTGAATTCGGTCGGACGCCGCGGATCAATCAGAACGCCGGGCGCGATCACTGGGCGCAGGTCGGCTGCGGATTGCTGGCGGGAGGGGGGTTCCGCTCCGGCCAGGTCATTGGCGCCACCGACCGTCTCGGGGCGACCGTCGCGCAGCGACCCGTCCATTTCGGCGAAGTCTTCGCCAGCCTCTATCGGCATCTGGGACTCGATCCCCATGCCGCACTCTTGACCGATCTTTCGGGACGTCCGCACGCCCTGGTCGATGGCCAACACGCTCCGCTGCGGGAACTGGTGTGATGGCGGGATTCCCCTACCGCACCCGTTCCCTGGGCCGTGATACCCGACCCGTTTCGTCGATGAACCGAACCTATCGTTGGTCGCTGTGGATGGCGCTCGCACTGGCGGGGGTCGTGGTTGCCGCAACGGGCTGGAAGACCCGGGGCGACGATTCGGCGACTGCGGTTCCAGCCGCGAGCCCTTCCGGAGACGCCCGTGCGACTGACCAGACGCTGTTCCAGGAACAAATTCAACCGCTGCTCACGACCTACTGTGTCCGCTGCCACAACGCCGACACGATGAAGTCGGGTGTGCGCGTCGATCAGCTCGTCGCAGAACCTGAAGATCGGCAAATTCCCCTCTTGAAGGGGATCGCGGAGCAGGTCGATCAGGAATCGATGCCCCCCGACGACGAGCCGCAGCCCAGCGCGGCGGAACGGCGGACGCTGGCCGACTGGACCCGGCGTGCCATTCACGCGGCCGGGTCGCGCGTCGCTCCGCGGAATGGGCTGGTCCGACGGCTGACCGTGGCGCAATACCGGAACACGCTTCGGGAATTGCTGGGATTGCAGGAAGACCTGACCGACGTCCTTCCCCCGGACACCGTCTCGCGGGACGGCTTCGCCAACAACGTCCAGACGCTGGCCCTCGCGCCGTTGCAGGTCGAAGCGTACTTCGACATTGCGCAGCAGGCACTCGACCGGTCCCTGGTGGACGAGCGGACCAAACCGGTCATTCAGCATTTCCGCATGGACCTGGGGACGGCAATCAATCCGCAACCCTGCCCCGACAAGTTGATCCTGGGGGCCAACAGCGAATTGCTTCAGAACGCCGACTTCGTCGTCACGGAAGTGCAGGCCGAACGGCCCTTCGCGTATCAGCCGTTCGCCATGCGGACCGCCTATGAATTCATCGAAGGGTACGCCGGCAATGACACGGTGCGCGGCTGGCGAAAATACGACAGCATCTACCACGCCGTCTTCGCCTGCGTCCGGGGAACTCCCGGTTATCCGAAAGGGGAGGCGCATCAGGTCATTCCGCAGGGCTTGCTCCTGCGACCGGCGATCCCCAGCCCGGAGATTTTCGGACAGTCGAACACCTATGGCCCAATGGCCAACTTCAAAATTTCGCTGCGGGAACTTCCCGAGCAGGGGAATTTTCGCGTCACGGTCAAAGCGGCTCGCTATGACGACGGGTTGCTCCTGGATGCCGGAGGGGATTCCCTGGGAGTGGCCGAGAAACCGGCGGCGGTTGCCGATCTGACTTCGAACCTGGAAACCACGGCGACGCTACGGGACGGGGGCCTGTACCAGGTAGAGGCAGTCTGCGTGGCGGGGAAACCCCAGGGATCGTTGACGCTTGAGCTGGGAGCGCGGCAATTCACCGGACAACTGTGGGAGCGGGAGACGACTTCCGAACAGCGGACTCCATTCCTGTTGGTTCGCCTACCGGCCGGCGACCTGCGCGTTCGGGGGAGGTACGCCGACAATTCCAGGTTGCGCCGGATCGAGTTCTACCGCGTGGGAGATGACAGTCCGCAGGGTCGCCGATTTTTGGCGTTTGAGCGCCGCGTCCCCTGGCTGGGGGTCCACCTGGGCCTGCGCCGCGATTGCGGCAGCACCCTGGCGCCAGTGGGGGGTCCACAGCCGGTCTCCACGAACGAACTGCAGGAGTTCGTGTTCCAGGGGGCGATCAACGACTTTCCCAGCCCGGATGTCGAGAAGGACAACGTGAACTACCTGGCGGGCGTGCGCGAAATCGGTGTCCGCAGCGAATACACCGACGGTCGCGATCGGCCCCGTTTGCTCGTGCGATCGATCGAATTCGAAGGGCCGTATTACGAAGCGTGGCCCCCCCCGGCGCATCGCCGGATCTTCATTGAGTCGCCCCACCGCGACGACCCGGCGACGTATGCCAGGGAAGTGATCGCAGCCTTCGCCACGCGCGCGTTCCGCCGTCCGGCGACCCCGGAAGAAGTCACATCCCTGATGGCGGTCTGGAAAACGTTATGGGAGGATGGACAGGGGCCTCAGGCGAACGGGGAGGGGGAGCCGCGTGATTCTGGACGTCAAAACAAGGAAGACGGCTCGGCGGGAGCCTCGCCCTCCCGAGATGTTCAGTTTCGATTGGCGATCCAGGATGCGCTGGTCGTTGTCCTTACGTCGCCGCAGTTCTTGTTCCTGGTCGAGAACAGCGCCAGTCCCGAACCGGAGGATCTGGATTCGTTTGAGTTGGCGTCCAAGCTGTCGTATTTTCTGTGGAACGCCCCTCCCGACGAGGTGCTGCTCGATCTGGCCGCGCGCCGCGCGCTGCACGAGTCGCTTGATGCGCAGATCGATCGAATGCTTCGCGACGAACGGTTCGGACGGTGTACCACCGAATTCGTTTCGCAGTGGCTGAACCTGGAGAAGCTGGATGTCGTGGCGATCGATGCCCAACGGTATCCGCGGCTGACGCGCGACACGAAGACGCAGTTGCGACACGAGCCGATCGCCCTGGTGCAACACCTGTTTCAGCACAATTTGCCGCTGCGCCATCTGATTCGATCCGAGTTCATCCTGGCCAACGAGGTGGTCGCCGCCTATTACGATCTGGGTGCGCGCGTCGAGAGCGGTTTCCGATTTGTTCCCGTCGTCCACGAGCAGAAGGGGCTGGGAGGGGTGCTGACGCAGGCGGGAATCCTGGCCGGACTCTCGGATGGGCGGGAGTCGAACCCGATCAAGCGCGGAGCCTGGCTGGCACGAAAGATCATCGCCGAGCCTCCCGACGATCCCCCCCCCAACGTCCCGCAACTGCCGCCAAACGAGGGGCTGAATTTGACCCTGCGCGAGCGGCTGGAACGTCATCGCCAGCAGAAAGGCTGCGTGAAATGCCACACCGGAATCGACCCCTGGGGCCTTCCGTTTGAAGAGTACGACGCGGGGGGCCTGCTGAAGAAGTCTGCGGCAGACACCCGGTCGGCGCTCCCGGACGGAACGGTTGTTGAGGATCTGCATGGCCTCCAGGAGTACCTGGCCGACACCCGGATCGAGCAGGTGGCCTACAGTTTTCTGAAGCACCTGGCCAGCTACGCTTGCGGCCGCACGCTGACTTACAACGAAAGCGTCGCGTTGCAACAGCAGGCGGCGGCCCTGAAGGGGAGTGGTTACCCGATGCAGGAACTGCTGCGGTTGGTGATCCACAGCGACCTGTTCTTGAAGAAATAGGGCTGCCCCGGTGGCGGATTGGGGGGCCACTTCGCAACTTCAGATTGTGAAGATTGCGTGAAGGCACCATGGATCGTACCATCCCGGCAGCGACCAAATTCCCTTCGATTCCTATTCCGTGTCCGGGCTCCTGTGACGAGGTATTCATGACTGGGTTGTTTCGAACCGTCTGCCGGGCGGCTCTGATTGGGGGGATAGTATTTACCACATCCTGTCGGGCCGAATCGGTTCCTCAAGAAGCGGCGCGCGAGGTGGCCTCCCCCGCCTGGAAGAATCAGGAAGAGTTCTGGGGCTTGACCAACCTGCACGAAGTCCACCTCGAGGTGGCCGCCGACGAGTGGGAGACGATGCAGAAAGTCATCGGCGGAATGCAGTTTCCAGGATCCCCTCCCGCGGCCCAGCGCGATCCGGCGGAACCGGAAGGAGCGATCGAGCGGCACCGCACGGCGGGATTCGGCATGGAATTTCCCTGGGCGCGGGGGACGATGACCGCCGGGGGGATTGTCTGTGCCAACCTGGGGATCCGTTACAAGGGGAACGGCAGTTACATGATGTCCGCGCGCGGACTGAAGCGGAACTTTAAGCTCGAGTTTGATCACAACGACGAGGAGGGGCGCTTCCTGGGAATGAAGACGCTCAATCTGAACGCCGGAAGCATCGACCCCACGAAAATCCGCGAAGCGCTGGCGTATGAAGTCTTTCGCGCGGCAGGCACCCCCGCCCCCCGGACGGCGTTCGCCCGCGTCACGCTGACTGTGCCGGGCCAGTACGATCGCGAGTTGCTGGGTCTGTACACGCTGGTGGAACAGGTGGACCGTCGCTTTCTTGAATCTCGTTTTCAGGCCAAGGAAGGACTGCTGCTGAAACCGGAATGGCTGCGGGGGATTGAATACCTGGGGGATGACTGGGAGCCGTATGCCGCCCGCTACCAGGCGCGGCGGGAAGCGACCCCCGGCGAACTGGCGCAGTTGGTGGAATTTACCAAACTGGTGAACGAAGGGACCGACGCCGAGTTCGCGGCGAAGATTGCGGACTATCTGGAAATCGATCCGTTTTTGCAGTTCCTGGGAGTGACCACACTCTTGTCCAGCTTCGACAGTTTTCTATTCTCCCCCGGTCACAACTACTTTCTCTATCTGCACCCGCGCAGTGGCAAATTTCATTTCCTTCCCTGGGATCAGGATTTGACGTTTGGCGGCTTCCCCATGGTGGGCACTCCCGAGCAGCGTGCGGACTTGAGCCTGATGCATCCACATCCGGGTGAGAACGCGCTGATCGACCGACTGCTGGCGTTGCCCGAGATGCAAGAACGCTACAAAGCGCAGATTGAGACGATGATCGCCGACTGCTTCAGTGCCGAGACGTTGATGAAAAACTTTGAAGCGGTGGACGCCATCACCCGCGAAGAAATTGCAGCGGAGACGGCGGCAGCCAAAGCGCGGAACGAAGGAGGAGGCTTCGGCTTCGGAGGCCCCAATCCGTTTGGAGCGGCGGCGCCGTTTCCAAAATTCGTGGAGCAGCGGCTCGCCTCGGTCGCCGCGCAGCTTGCCGGGGAAAAATCCGGTTACATCCCCACCACGTTTGGTCCGCCAGGAGGAGGGAACGCCATGGCCAAACCGCTCTTCCAGGGGCTGGACGCCGACCAGAACGAACGGGTCAGCAAAGCCGAATGGCTGCTGGCGGTGGGACACTTCTTCGACGACTCGCTGCCGGAAGAGAAGTCCGAGCTGACCACGGCAGCGCTCACCGCCGGTCTGACAAAGCGCATGCCCGGCCCCGCGCCACGGGGAGGCTTCAACCCCGCGGCGATGCTCTCCGGCGCCCTGATGACGCGCGCCGACAAGAACAAAGACCAGCGGCTGACGCGCGAGGAATTTCTGGAAGCCGCTGAAAAGCTGTTTGCCGAAGTCGATCGAGGGAAGAAGGGAGAATTGTCCTCCAAGCAATTGGAACTCGGCTTCCAGGTGTTGATGCCCGGCCCCTTCCAGCAACCGACCATGCCCCGCCCCCCCAAAAAACGGCCTCCCGCCAAGAACAGCACTTCGTGACTCGCGGCGTTCCGACTTCACAAATTGATCAGTGAAGCCAGTGGTCAGTTTTTGACAGCGGATTACTCAGATCGCAAAGATCAAGGATCGGGTTGATCGAAAAGTATCCGTGCGATCCGTGTGATCAGTGGTTTGATTGAAATACGGAACCCGGGCACAATGGCATGCGTTGGGAATTTGAACCACGGATGGCACTGATGACACTGATAGAAAAAATGCGATGAACGGCGAATTGCTTCACAAAGCACTGAGCCAGTCGATTATCGGAGCCGCGATGTCCAAGTCTTCTAGAGGCGATCTTTCGCCGAAGTCATCCTGACGTGGAGCGCAGCGGCGACTCTTCCTGCCTTGCCAGGCCGCCGGACTGCTCGGCCGGACACCATCGTGGAATGAACATCGGGATTCGCCGACGGTACGCTTCGTAATCTTTCCCGAAGTATTCGATTAAGTCCCGCTCCTCAAAGACGACCGCCAGCAGCATGTACCCCGTCATGCCGGCGGCCAGCAGGAAATGATCGAAGGTCATCGTGGGGATCGCCCAGAAGGCAATCATCCAGCCGACGTATAGCGGATGCCGAATCCACCCGTAAGACCAGGGTGTCCGGAAGGGCAGCGGCGCGTACTCGCGACCGCGCCAATACAGCCAGACCTGCCGCGTGCCGAACAAGTCAAAATGATTGATCATCAGGCTGACCGCCGGCACCATCAACCACCCGGCGGCAAACAAGCCATAGAGCAGCCACCGTCCCACCGGATGCTGCACGTCCCAGATGACCAGATCGACGGACCGCCATTCCCGCATCAACAGCACCGTGGCGGCAGCCGCTGCGAAGACATACGTGCTCCGTTCAATCGGCTGTGGAATGAATCTGGTCCAGACTCGTTTGAAAGCCGGCCGAGCCATCACTGAGTGTTGCAATCCGAACAAAACGATCAATCCCAGGTTCACCAGGATCGCCCAACCGAGCGAATCCGCGGGAAGAGCATCGACCGAGCGGATCCCTCCCAGGTCGCCAACGAACGCCGCCAGCCAGACGAACGTCGCCAGAAACAGCAAATGTCCCAACACGCCATAGATCAGAAAGAGGTTGCGTCGCATGGCCTGGTTCTCCGAAGGGATGTGCCTGTCTGACGGCGGTCGCCGAACACGTTTCCGGGCCTGGCCGTCGCTCTCGTTTACAGGCGTGGTTGAGGTATTTATCATCCCTTCGAAGAGTTCCCGGTAGTTGACTTGTGGTACACCCGGAGGTTGACTGGCCGTCCACTTTTCCGCAACTCCAATCCCAGAGGGCTCCTGCGGAAATAACCACGTTCATTGTCGGAACGATCCTGTCCGCGTAAATCCTCTCCGCGCACTGCGCGGCACTTCCCGACGCAGGCTCCCGTCACATGCCCACCGCAACCCGTCAGCGCCTGATTGAGGCGGCCGTCAAACGCTTTTATCGCGATGGCTTTCGCAACGTCGGCATCGACCAGATTCTGTCAGACGTCGGGATCAGCAAGACCGCCTTTTACAAGCATTTCGAGTGCAAAGACGATCTGGTGCTGGCGGCCCTGGAACTGCAGAACGTCTGGTTGCAGCAGACGTTTCATAACATGCTCCAGGCGCGTGGAGGAGACACGGCGCTGGGTCAATTGCGGGCGGTCCTCGACGTCGTCGAGTCGATCATCGAGTCGGACGATTTCCAGGGATGCATTTTCGTCAACGTGGCGATGGTGTTTCCCCTGCTCCACGAGCCGGCGCACGTGGCTGCCGCCGCCAATAAGCGAGCCATCGAGGCGATCGTCTCTCAAGTCGCCGATCGCGCGGGCGCCCCGAATCCCAAGGCGCTCGCCGAGGAGCTGTGCCTGGTGATGGAAGGGGCTTACGTCACACGACAGGTCACTGGAAACCGGCAGACGATCGACACAGCCCGTCGTGTGGCCGATCTGGTGATTGATGCGCATCTGGGCCTCACCGGGACGGCGACCGTCGCCGCGACGACAGAACCAGTCACTTGAACCGCTCGTTGATCCAGCGGGCCACCAGTTCCAGCATGACCGGGGACATGGTTTCCGAAATCTGTGCGTACTCGCTGGGGAGTCCGGACTGGCATGTCTGAAACAGATGGTTGAGTCCCGGCAATTCCCGGAGAGTCAGGTCGCGGTTTCCGGCATTGGCCAGCGCTCGGGTCAACTCCGACAGGTTTTCCTGCGAGGGAACCTGCAAATCCTTTTCGCCGATCAATGCCAGGACCGGGCATTTGACCTGCGCCAGCGTGGGGCGCGGATCATAGTCGATGAAATACCGGAACCAGGGGGTGAGCAGCGAGTCGGTGGAGCTCGCTACCGTGTCGAGATACCGCTCTTGAGCGGTTTTTGCCTTGTCAGCGGAGTCCGGTTTGGCGGCGTCTTCCGCGCCCGCCGGCTGCGTCGCGATCAGCAGCTTCTGAAAATCGGGATGGAGCCGCGCGAATTCCTCCTGGAGCGCGGCGCGGATCTTGACCTTGGCCTGGGCGTTGTCAGGCTCTGCTCGGGCGGCTTCGATGGCCCGCTTCTGCACCGCTTCGTTCCAGTCCAGGACATTGGGTGCCGCCCCCATCCGCTGGGCGATCAGCCGCCCCTGAGCGGTGAGAACCTCGGCCCCCGTCGTCCCCGGCCCCGCCAACAGCACGATGAACGCCACGTCGGACGAGCGGACTGCCGCCATCGGAGCGATCAATCCCCCTTCGCTGTGCCCCGCCAGGCCGATTTTCTTCGAATCGATCTGCGAACGGGTCTTGAGAAACGCCACTCCCGCCAAAACGTCCTCAAGAAAATCGGCCGACGTGGCGGTCCCAAACGTGCCGGTCGATTTGCCGACTCCCCGGTCGTCGAAGCGCAGCACGGCGATCCCCTGCCGCGTGAGGTGGTCGGCCAGCACCAGAAACGGCCTGTGTCCCAGAAGTTGTTCATCCCGGTCCTGCGGTCCGGAGCCGCTGATCAGCACGACCGCCGGGAACGGCCCGGCCCCCTGCGGAATCGTCAGCGTGCCGGCCAACTTGATCTGCGCCTGTGCGTTGTCGTACGTCACCTCTTCCACCTGATAGGGGAAAGGGGGCTTCGGCTCCTGCGGGCGGTCGAGGACCGACACCTGTTCGACGCGCTTGAGCACCAGCGGGAATTTCGCCGGCCCCTGCGTGAACGTCCCGTCAATGATGGTCCCCGCATCGTTGAGCTTACCAGCGTAGGCGATCTTGGCACGCTCAAAGCCCCAGGCCACCTCCCGTTCCGTCAGGGACACGTTGTCCAGGGGCATGTCTTTGGCCCCTTGATCGATGCTGTCGAGCGTCCCCTTCAGCGATCCATCCTTCTGGCGCGTGACCTTGAGCGCCAGCCGCAATTCCAAACCGGCGTTGACCTTCAGTTTCCCCTCCCAGATCCCTTCCAGCTTCGACGCCGCAGGCGCTTCCAGGGCGGTGGCCAGGCCGGAAAATAACAGGGGCAACGACAAAACGGACAGCCACAGCGCGCGGAACATAATCAGTCCTCATTCAAAGCGGAGCAGGAAACCACCCGAAGATTGTAACGCATCTGGAATCACATGCGCCCTCTACCGCCGCAGCGCCTCAAAAAAAGTAGGGTGGGACCAGCTCGCGAAGAAGGGTCGACATTCGACGTCGAACCCGCACTCCCCTCAAACCGGCCTCGCAAGCGCAGGCCCACCAAGCCGCCTGGCCGGCGCAAAAACGACCTCAACGGGGTCGCCGCGATTAGCCGGGGGTTGAGCGCAGCGATACCCCCGGACCGCAGTCCAATGTTCCCCAGACCCCGAAGGGGTCACAGGCGAGTCGCGCTCCGTTTTCCAGCAACTTTGAATCCGACATCACCCGCACCGGTTGCCGCGCGCATTGGTCGCCCCTTACACTCAAGGCGATGCCGCGTGCCGCGGTCCCGCGGAGGGGCGGAACTGGCCAAACGAAACAACGCCGATCTCCCTTCCAGACCATTGCAAGACTGTGGCGGCTGAAGCGCATTTGCAAAGGCTGGCACAGGCCCACCGGTCCCTTTGAGGAGTCTGTTCCGATGACGCTCAATAAGAAACAACAAAAACAACTCGACCTGGATCACAAAAAACTGAAGCAACTCCAGTTGCAGCTCGCGGGGGCGCGGAAGCAACTGGACGACCCGGACGACGTTCGCCAGCTCGAACAAGACATCGCCGCCACAACCGCCCGCATCGAAAAGCTCAAAGCCGAAAAATAGCGCTCCAGCCCGGGCGCCGTCGCGCCTCGCCCCGTCCCGCGGCGGCACCGCCAACCGGCCCTTCGGACAACGATCCCAACCAGGTTGAGAGCCTCACCCCACTCCGATCTACCCTCTCCTTTCTCCTCCCTCCTCAATCGCGGCCATGCTGGAGCGTTACCTGATCGTCTGGCTCACGCTCCTGTCGGGGCTGGCGTTCTTCTGGCCGGGCTGGTTTCCCACCGCCCCGGATCCGTTCACCGCCACCAAGCCGGTGTTGCCGTACTTGATCTCGATCACGATGTTCTCGGTCGGTTGCCTGATGCGCCGCGATGAGCTGCGGCAAGTGATTCGTGACTGGCGGTCGGTCCTGGCGGGAACGGTGCTGCAATACACCGCGACGCCGCTCATGGCCTACGGCTTTGGTCGCTTGTTCGGACTGGACGAGGGACATTTCATCGGCGTAGTCATCGTCGGCTGCGTGCCGGGTGCGATGGCTTCGAACATCCTGACGATGGTCGCCCGCGGCAACGTGAGCTATTCCGTGAGCCTGACCACCGTCTCGACGCTGCTCTCGCCCGTGGTCGTCCCGTTGGCCATGTCGCTGTGTCTGAAGACGACGGAACCGGTGGATCTGTGGGGGACGGCGCGGGAGTTGATCGTCATGGTGGTTGGCCCGGTCGTGCTGGGAAGGATTTTGTGCCGTTTTATTCGAGGATTGGACCGGGCGATGGAAGTGGTGGCGCCGCTCCTGGCGCCGGTCACGATTCTGTGGATCATTGCCGTGGTGGTCGGACTGCAACGCGACAAACTGACGCAGGGAGTCGCGGCAGTGGTGGCCGCCCTGGCCTGCATCAATCTGTTTGGGTATCTCGTCGGCTATTGGGGAGGGGCCGCGCTGCGCTTTCCCGAAGGGGTCCGGCGCGCGCTGACGATTGAAATCGGGATGCAGAACGCCGGCCTGGGGGTGGCACTCGCCGCCCGACTGTTTCCCGAGCACTCCGAAGCAATGATCCCCCCCGCACTGTTCACCATCGGCAGCATGGTGACAGCCACAATCCTCGTCCAATGGTGGGCCTGGCGAGCCAGGCAGGCGGAAGCGATTCCCTGAACAGGCTCACACGTTGCGCGTCCCCGCGCACAACAATTCCTCCCCACCGGCCCACGGCAATCACCCTGGAAAATGCAGCGCCCCCCAAGACCGCCCACCAAGCGCGGCGTTCTCCCTCCCCCCCTTGCGGGGGGAGGGCCGGGGAGGGGGGAGCGAGCGTCGCGCTGCTGGCAATTCAAGAATGACCAAGCAGCTCAGTCCTGCGGCAATCCGGGACAACTGTTGCGCTCCACAGGCCCCATCCGCAAGGTGGACCAAGTGTGCCAAAGCGGCTCATTCTGGACGGCAACAGCGCAGGAGATGCGATTCATGTGTGTTCCAGCCCGCCCCCATCCGGCCCTGAGCCGGTGGAGCGCATGACTGGATGCTAAAGCGAACGCCGCAACAATACTCTCGCGTGTAGAACCTCTGCCCCCCTCCCCGCCGCAATGATCGCTGCTGCGCGCAACAACGCTTCGCCGCGGCGGGGAGGGGGGCAGAGGTTCATGAGCAAGGGAAATCAGGTGTGAATGGCATCTGTAGCATCCAGTCATTGCCTCCACTGGCACAGGGCCAGTGGGGGGCCGTCGATCAGTCAATCAACGCAGTCTGAGTCTTGTGGCGAACCAGACAAGTGGAAGCGATTCCCTGAACAGGCTCGCGCGTTGCGAGTCCTCCCTCCCCCCCTGCCCAAGGCAATCACGATGGGCAATACAGCGCCCCCCCGAACACCACCCGCCGAGGGCGCAGTTCTCAGGGGAACGGAAGGACCACGATCTGGACGACCCCCGTGACCTTGAGTCACGGGTGAGCGAGATTCCTCGGCTAGAATCGGTGCCTGTGGCGAGAGCCAGACCCCCGCGGGCTTGTCCCTTACCTCTTGGCACATTTGCGTGCTGATTTTTTCGAGCAACGCTTGGACTTTTCGATCAGTGTAGCGCCCTCGACCATGAGATTCAATTTACTGTGGCCTCGCCACAACACCTGCC
>JBJXGA010000396.1:0-7446 GCA_046152955.1 Planctomycetales bacterium
GCTGGCGACCGGCGCCGCCGGTGGCCAGGTGGAACTGTGGGATCCCCTGTCGGGCCAGGTCGTTTGGCAACCGGGAAAGCATGCGCATTACGTCTATACGGTCGATTTTGGTCGCGACAGCCGCACCATGGTCAGTGGAGGCGACGACGGCTGCGACTACGTGTGGCAAACCCGTCCGCCGGGTATCGTCGCTCCCGATGACCTGGCTGCTGTGTGGGACGATTTGGCAGGGGAGCCAGTCGCGGCGTATCGCGCCCTGTGGGCGCTCTCCGATGCGCCGGGACGGGCCACCGATCTGATCGCCGAAAAGCTGCGCGGGGTCAACTCGGTCGTCGATCCCGAGCGCCTGACGCCGGGAGAATCAGAAGAAGAAGCGGAACGCCGCCAACGCCTGACGCGGTTACTGGCCCAGCGCGATTCCAAGGTCGAACTGGCGCTCACCGTGCGGCGCGCGATCTCATTGCTGGCGCAGTTGGAAACCCCCGCCGCGCAGGCGCTCCTGGAAGAACTGCGATCGCGAGATCCGCGCGGCGATCTGGGCCGGATGGCGGCCGCGGCGCTGCGGCGGATGGCGACTGTGGTTGCTTCCGAATGATGCGGAGAAACGTGGCGAGGTCGTGCCGGCCCGCCGGGTAGCGACTCAGGGGAGTCGCAGCGCCCGGCAGGTGGCCTCGTAACTCGTTTCCAACTCCAGGGGGATGGCCAGATCCGCGGACAACCAGAGCGGTAACGTCGGCAGAGGCTCACCAAGCGTGAGTGACTCGTCCCAAGTCTCCTCACCGGCTATACCACGCCACCAACTTCGAAATGTCGTCCAGTTTGGCCAACAACCGCACGCGGGTGCGGAAGCCTGGCTGGCGAAAGGCGCCCGAATAGCCGTGGTGGTGGTCGGCGATCGCCAGGGCGCGGGACACATCCTCCCCCTCCCACTGCGAGCGGCCGGCGCTGGCCGCCAGCCAGCGCGCGATCCACAGCACCGCGACCACGGCCAGGGCCAGCGATTGAAATCCCTCCACCAGCGGCTCGTCCAGATGCGCCGGACCGAAAAAATGGAGCCCCTGCACTTTGACCCGCAGATACCGCGTGAGCAGCTCATCCCCCGCGGCCGGGAGGGGACCGAAGGGCGCCTCCAGATGCACGAAGGGAACCTCCGCGAATTGCTCCTGAAGTCGCGGAATGTTCCCGGTCCCGCGCGTGAAGGCGAGCGCCGCTCGCAACAGCTTCCAGCGATGGCGCCAACCCAGTTGCTGTTCGGCGAACGTGTCCTTCCGGGCGTACTGCGCGGCAAGCAGCCGAAACTGCAGCCGTCCGGTGCGGCTGGGCTCGGCCATCCCCGTCCGGTCGGGAGGAACCTCTCCCACCACCGCCCCCTGGATGATTTCCAGGAACTCGTCCAGCCGCGGGCCGCGGATGGCGGCGTATCGCGCCTGCCCGATCAGCTCGATCCCTTTCACCGCACGCAGCAGCCGGATTGCGAAGCCGACCCGCTCGGTCGCCAGCAGCGCGTCGAGCCAGTCGATGAATTTGAGCGTGTCGGGCCAATCCAGACGCTCCCCCGGCGCAATCTCGGGGGGAGGCATGCGCTGCGTCCCCTCCGGAACCACCAGTTTCTGGAGCGACCTCAGATCGGACTTTTGCTCCTCCACCGATTGGCCCCGATTGGCCACCACCGACGGACAACTGAAGCGCAGGCTGACAGTGATGCTCTTTCCCGCGGGATGAAAGGCATAGGGATAGACTCGGCACGCCAGCGGTTTGGCCGCCTCGCCAAACCGGGCGTGAATTCGGCACAAACCGCGCTCGTCGAGAAAGACGCACCCTCCATCCGCCTGATGCCCCAGGCGATACCGCCGACTCCAGGGGCCGCCGATCCGCACCAGGAGCGGTCGATCGCCCGGGACGCCGTCCCCCGCCGTCCACTGTTGCGACTCGATCCGGGCGCGCTCTTCCGCCGTCACTTCAATCAGATGCTGACGGCAACAGCCGCCGCAGTTGTGACAGCTCCAGTTCTGAATCGTCGGGAGTTGCAGAGGGAGCGGCATGCCGTGCGATCTGGACCTAACTGAGCCGTGTCTGGAGCCGGAGCTGGCGTGTGGTTGCTGCGCCGATGAAGGCGCGGGACGCTGCGTGGAATAGAACCGTGTCCGAAGGCATGTCGCGGCCACCGGCGGCGCCGGGGAAAATCCGCTTGTTGGCTTCCTGGAGTTTAGGCTAACATCCCGGTCGGCGAAATCTCCCCGCCACAGTTTTTCGGAAAGGACTCCGCTTGTCGCGCTATCCGCTGTTCGACCGCAAGACGATTGCGCTCCGCGAATTGCACGAGCGGCAGAATCTGGTGCAGCTCGCAGATCTCCCGCGCCCCGGCGAAGCCCCCCCCTCCTACAGCCACCCCGAGCTTCCCGCGCTGGCGGAGGCGATTGTCGCCGCCCGCCGTCAGGATCGGCCGGTGATCCTGATGATGGGGGCGCACGTGATCAAGCAGGGGATGTCGCGGATGCTCATTGACCTGGTCGAACGCGAACTGGTGACGCACCTGGCGACGAACGGCGCCGGGGTGATCCACGACTTTGAACTGGCCCGCATCGGTGGGACCAGCGAGGACGTGGCGCATTACATCACCGCCGGGGACTTTGGTATGTGGCGACAAACGGGCGAACTCAACGACCTCGTCCGCGAGGCGCACCGTCGCGGGGAGGGGATTGGCGAGGCGGTCGGACGACATCTCGAAGAGGCGCGGTTTCCCAATCGCGAGGCGAGTCTGTGTGCCGCCGGTTACCGCCGCGGGGCGCCAGTCACCAGCCACGTCAATATCGGCGCCGACATCATCCACGCCCATCCGAATTGCGATGGGGCCGCCTGGGGGGCCGCGTCGTACACCGACTTCCTGATCTTCGCGCAGGCTGTCACCCGACTGGAGGGGGGGGTCTTTCTCAATGTCGGTTCGGCGGTGACCGGCCCCGAGGTATATCTCAAGGCATTGTCGATGGCCCGCAACGCGGCGCGGCAACGGGGAGAGAAGATCAGCCGGTTCACCACGGCGGTCTTCGATCTGGTGGAACTGCCAGTCGATTTTCGGAACGGGCATCCTCCCAAATCGCATCCCCAATACTACTATCGTCCCTGGAAAACCATCTTGATCCGCACGGTCGCGGATGGGGGAACGAGCTACTATTTCCAGGGGGATCACCGCGAAACGCTCCCCGCCCTGCACCGGGCGATCCTCGAAGCCGCCGGGCAGGTCGTGACTTGATGCAGAACTCCTGCTAGCATGACGCAGCATCCAAGGCAGGCACTCAGGGGAACGCGGATCGGATGGAGACGAAGTTACGCTTTGAGATTCAATCGCAGCCGGACGATTTCACCTGCGGCCCGACGTGTCTGCACGCGCTATATCGCTATTTCGGCGACGAGCTCCCCTTGGAGCAGGTGATCGCCGAAGTGCCGATGCTCTCCAACGGCGGAACGCTCGACGTGCTCCTGGCGAACCACGCCCTCAAGCGGGGCTATTCGGCCAAGGTCTTCACCTACAACGTCGAGCTGTTCGACCCCACCTGGTTTGGACCGGCGGTGGTCGATCTGCGGGAGCGTTTGAAGCGACAGATGGACCACAAATCGAATGCCACCCTGCAGGTCGCCTCGCTGGCCTATCTGGAGTTTCTCGACCGCGGCGGCCAGATCCGGTTCGAAGAACTCTCGACCACCCTCATCCGCAAATACCTGGCGCGCGAAATTCCGATTCTGACCGGACTCAGCGCCACGTATCTGTACGGCAGCGCCCGCGAATACGGACCAGATTGTCAGCCGGACGACGTGCGCGGCAAACCGGCCGGCCACTTCGTCGTACTGTGTGGGTACGACCGCGAAAGCCGCCAGGTGCTCATCGCCGATCCCCTGAAAAAGAACCCCTGGTCGGGAACAAACCAGTACATCGTCGGCATCGATCGCGTGGTCGGCGCGATCCTCCTGGGGATCGTTACCTACGATGCCAACCTCCTGATCATTGAACCCCGCCCAAAGCCCAAGCAGTTGCACCGTGTCGATTCTCATCATCGTCAATAACGTTCGGGAATGGCCCTTTCACATTCCCGGCGTGGAGGTCGTCGACGCCTGGTCGTACCTCACGCAACCGGAATACGGAGCGCTGCGGACGGTCAAGGTCTTCAATCTCTGCCGGTCGTATCGCTATCAGACTGCCGGGTATTATGTGACCCTGCTGGCGACGGCCCGCGGTCACAAGCCGCTGCCCAGCATCACCACCATCCAGGACATGAAGTCGCAGACGATGGTGCGATTCGTCTCCGACGACTTGGACGATCTGATCCAGCACACGCTGGCCCCGATCCTGTCCGAGGAATTCACCCTCAGTGTCTACTTTGGTCGCAACCTGGCCAAGCGTTACGACCGGTTGAGTCTGCACCTGTTCAACCTGTTCCAGGCCCCCCTCTTGCGCGCGCAGTTCGATCGCGACAACGGGCGCTGGCAGCTCCGCAACATCAGCCCCATTCCCGTCGGCGACATCCCCGAGCAACACCATCCGTTCGTCATTCAGGAGGCGACGGAGTATTTCGCCGGGCGACGGACCAGCGTTCGCAAACGGGTTCCCGCCAAGTACGACCTGGCGATCCTCTACAATCCGCAGGATGAGCTGGCCCCGTCCGACTCCAAGGCGCTCGACAAATTCGCCAAGGCGGCTGAGTCGATGGGGCTCCGGACCGAACTGATCACCCGCGACGACTACGCCCGCATCGCCGAGTTCGACGCGCTGTTCATTCGCGAGACGACGCAGGTCAACCACCACACCTACCGTTTCGCGCGGCGGGCCACGACCGAGGGGCTGGTGGTCGTGGACGACCCGGAATCGATCCTGAAATGCGCCAACAAGGTGTACATGGCCGAGATGATGGCGCGGCACCGCGTCCCTCAACCCAAGACGCTCATCGTCCACGAAGACAACGTCCATGAAATCGGCCCCACTCTCGGCTTTCCCGTGGTGCTCAAGCAGCCCGACGCGGCGTTCTCGCAGGGGGTGGTCAAGGTCAACAACGAAGAAGAACTGGTGCCGCGCGTCGAGGAATTCCTGGAACGGTCGGAACTGGTCATCGCCCAGGAGTTCCTTCCCACGACGTTCGATTGGCGGATCGGCATCTGCGACGGGCAACCGCTGTTTGCCTGCAAGTACCATATGGCCGCCGGTCACTGGCAGATCGTCAAAAACGAAGGGGCGGGAGTCCGCCGCTACGGCCGGTTCGAAACGATCCCGGTGGAAATCGCTCCGCGGCATGTCGTCCGGGCCGCGCTCCGGGCGGCCAACCTGATCGGCAAGGGGCTCTACGGCGTGGACGTCAAGCAGACCAACGGCCACTCGATCGTCATCGAAGTCAACGACAATCCGAACATCGACGCCGGGGTGGAAGACAAAGTCCTCAAAGGAGAGCTCTACCGCCGGATCATGGACATGTTCCTCCGCCGACTGGAGCGAAAGCGTTCGGGAATGGGGGAAGGCTAGGCCCGTCGGGCCTGCGTAAACGTGCCTCGATCTGAACCGGAATAGCGAGCAGCAGATCTGAATTTCTGTTCCAGCCCGCCCCCATCCGCGTTGCGCGGATGGAGCGAAAGATTCGCAGGCTAGAACGGAGCGCCATGGAGAATGATCCCACGTGTAGAACCGCTCCCCCCTCCCCGCCGCGATCAACGCTGGTGTGCGAGAAAATGCTGTGCCGCGGCGGGGCGGGGGGAGCGGTTCATGAGCGCGGGAAACCGGGTGGCAGGCATGTGTGTAGCTGCCAGGCAGGCCTCCGCTGGCACAAGGCCAACGGGGGGCCACGTTGCTCCCATCCGCAACCGATTCGCGGTGCTGTTCTCCATCCCCACCTCTTACTCGCGCAGGAATCATGCTTGGCCATTCAATGGCATAAGATAATGCGCCCGCATAAGATGATGTCCCGGCATAAGATCATGCCCCGAGATAACGATTCATAATTTTGACGGACTGTGAAAAGGAACACCGGCTCGGTCCGCCGCCGGTGCAGGTCACCGCAGAATAACGGAAAGAACGGAGCGCCCCATGCTGAAGCCCTTTCACCGATTGAGCTTCCTGTTCCTGGCCCTGAGCCTGGCGGCATCTCGGCCAGCCTCGTCCGACCCGCCGGGGTCTCCTGCTCCTGCCGCGACGGAGCGCCCCGCATTCGATCTGAAGCAACTGGCCAAGCCTCCCGCCACGTTCGAGGCGGATGGCTTCGAAGCGGATGGGGTCCGCGCGCTGTTTTACGAGGGGGAGCCGTATCAGGGAAAATCGACGCGCGTCTTCGCCTGGTATGGCGCGCCGCGCGTTGAACCGGGGACGAGGGTTCCCGCCATGGTCCTGATCCACGGTGGCGGAGGGTCGGCGTTCTATCGCTGGGTGCGGGTTTGGACGGCACGCGGTTATGCCGCGCTGGCGATGGACCTGTGCGGATGCGTCCCGGTCGGAACGTATGGCAATTGGCAGCGCCACGAACAGGGAGGGCCACCCGGATGGGATGCCAGTTTTGATCAGTTGGAAGCTCCCCTGGCCGATCATTGGCCCTACCAGGCCGTGACCGCCATCATGCGCGGCCATTCGCTGCTGCGGTCGTTCCCTGAAGTGGACCCCGATCGGATTGGAATGACCGGGATTTCCTGGGGAGGTTACCTCACCTGCCTGACAGCGGGGGTTGACGATCGGTTTCAATTCGCAGTTCCGGTCTATGGCTGCGGCTACCTGGGGGACAACTCCGCCTGGTTGCCGCGATTCAAAACGATGGGCACCGAACAGGCCGCACGGTGGCTGGCGCTGTGGGATCCTTCGCAATTTCTCCCCCGCGCCAAGTTGCCCATTTTGTGGGTGAACGGGACCAACGACTTTGCCTATCCGATGGACTCGTGGAAACGATCGTACCTGCTCCCCAAGGGGAAACGGACGCTCTGTCTGCGGGTCCGCATGCCGCACGCCCACGGCCCTGCCGGCGAAAATCCCGAAGAGATTCATGCGTTTGCCAATGCATTCTTCAAACAGGGGGCGCCGTTGCCGATCGTGACCAAACAGGGGGGAGACCGGACCTCTGCCTGGGTGACCTACGAATCGCAATCGCCCCTCACCAAGGCGGAGTTGAACTTCACCCGTGACACGGGCAAATGGCAGGAACGCAAGTGGGAATCGGTCCCAGCCGAGATCGATGCGAAAAACCAGCGCGTCACCGCGGCGATTCCCGAGCGGGCCACGGTGTATTACATCAATCTGTTTCAGGGAGACTTGTTGGCCGTCAGTTCGTCACATGAAGAGCTGGCGCCTCAAGAATAGCGCAGTCACGAGAGCTCCCTGCCATGCCCCACGAGGACCAGCCAGAATTCTGGAATCAGCCGGAATGCATCCTCCACACGCAGTTGCTCCTGGACTCGTTTGAGCGGTGGCTGCGGCGCGACCTATTG
>JBJXGA010000397.1:0-8305 GCA_046152955.1 Planctomycetales bacterium
CTCTCGGATCAAGTCAAAGAGTCCACCGCGGATTACGCGGATGGACGCGGATGCACACGGATGAATCTCGATCCATGCTTCCGCGAAAATGGACGCTCGTCCGAAGCCTCGGGTTGCTGCACAAGATATTGATGGACAATGCCTTGCGGCGTTGGCCGCAGAGAATCTTCGCGGCGCGCGAAGAAACTGACTGTTTGTAGTACGGATGGGCACGGATCATCACCTGTGACTCGATCGGCTGGTCATCTCTGCCATCGGTGTTATCCGTGGTTCTATCGACGATGCGATTCGGTCGCGACGTTTCGAACGGGAGGGGATGGGGAAGGCAGAAAAATCTCGGGCAGAAAAATGGCGGTATTGTGGGTCATCAGTGATCGTGCGCGGAAGAGCGTTTCACCTTTCGATCTTGATTTTCATGGCTCGACCCACCCAGGCAATGATCGCCGCAGTGCCTGCCAGACCGCCATTTTTTGCCACAGATGTTTTTGCCTGAATCTTTCAACGGTCCTCTACGGAGGATTCCGTGGCGTTCCCGCGCTCGCAGGACGATGGAAGTGGAACGCAGCTCCAGCGCCGGGCGTATGTCGCTGGTCAGCGTTGTTATACGAGCAGGGGGTGAAAGCCCGCGGCCCCGAAATGCGCGTCCTTGGTGAGCGCGTCGTGCAAGCGAGTGCTGTTCATGACACAGAACGACACGCAGTCGGTGAACGACCAATCCTGAAAGATCGGACTTGACGTTCGTGCTTTCGACATGCAGCTCAGCTTTCTCCATACAGAATCGAATCCATCTGGTCATTGGAGAGCGACTGCGCGTCTTCCGCAAAGTCAAACAGGTGGTAGATCGGATCCGTAGTCGAGGCTTCGCCGGACGCCACAGGCTCAATTCGAGCCACCTGGCGACCCCGATAGGTGAGTACAAACGCCTCACCGCGACAGACGCGCCGCAAGATGGACTGGGCATCGCGTCGGAACTCCAGCATCGAAATCGTGCTCACCGTCAACCTCTGCAGGCACTGCGTGCTGACCGAAAATGAAGTTTAAGTTGAAGTTGACTGATAGCGTCATCCCCCCCGGTGGCAAGTCGGGAGACTGGGTGCGACTCGTCCTGTTGGTGTTCGCTCCTCAGCAGACGAATGACATTCGTCGGGGTGCAGCACGCCGCTTTGGAACGCGCGGCTCAGAGTTCGGACGGACTACTCCTTATCCAGCAAAGCGAATTGGGTGGAGACCGTGACCGAGAAGGCGACGTTGCCCGGTTGCGGGCCGACCGCTTCCAGCGGATGGGCTTCGGGGGACTCATCCGAATCGCTGTAGGCACGCATGGCGCGCTGCATCGCCATCATGCGGTAATACTGCGAGTTGTAGTTGTAGTTTCCCGAATCCATGTTGCTCGACTCGTTGTCCCAGATCGTCTTGAGTTTGCCCAGGCGGACTCCCGCCACCCTGGCCAATCGCGCTGCGTGATCGCGGGCCTTGGCAAAGGCGTCGGAGACCGCCTGGTCGCGCTCTTTCTCGGTCACGCGGCTGACGTACAGGAAGATCGGCTCGCCGGGCTTCATGTCGTCGCTGGAGCCGTAATTCATCATCTCCTGCTCCGCCTCTTCGAGCATTTCTTCCTGTTCGGGAGTGAGCTTTCCGGCGTCCTTGGAGCCGGAGAGTTCCGCCGCTTTGACCTTTTCGCGCACGGGATGCGTCTCCAGCAACAGCTCTTCGATCGTCTTGCCGGAGAGTGACCATTCCGCGGTGAGGAGCGCCGTGACGACGACCGGAGGCGCGGGAGTCCCCTTTTTGGCGGCCTTATTGCCCCGATTTCCCCCCCGCATCGCCATCATCCGCATCATCATCCGCTGGTTGGAATCATCGCGCCCCTCATTGATCTCCGCGGGTTCCACCTTGATCCCCTGCGGATCTGCTCCCAAAGCCGCCAGTTCCTTGCGGGCGGTTCCCTCCCGTTCTTTGAGCGCGCCCAGCGCGTCCTTGAGCGTCGCGCCGCGGCCGAACAGCACGACCTGCAAACGCAGCGTCTCGGGGACGCGCTTGAGGACGACCGACCCCTGGCCGGTGATGAAGTTGGACGATTCCGACTGCGCGGCGACGGACCGCGCCGCCAGACAGAACAACGAAAGGAGGATCCATCGGCAGGCGAAGCGCATGAGGTCGGTTCCTGTGAATTGAACTCAAAGAGAAGGGATGTTGCAACGCAGCACTATTTCAAATTGCCCACGCCCACTTCCTGGCGAATCTCCTTGCGAAGGGGCAGGATATCGGGATGGCGCATGGTGCGAATCGTCCAGTAGAACTCTTTGAACGCACGCTCCTCCGCCGGAGGTTTCAGTTGGGCGTAGATCTGCCGGAGTTCCTCCAGATGCTCAGGGCCGTCCAGGCGGGCGATCGCCCGATAGACCAGTCGCGTCCAGTCACGATCGGTCGGGGCTTGTGTCCGCCAATAATCCATAAGCCGGGCCATCCCCTCGGGCCGCTGGAGCAGAGCCAGCAGATACCCGGCGTGGGCAGCGAACAGGGGATTTTTTGACTCGATGAGTTCCAGGAGCGGCTCGGCGGCCAGTCCTGCCGGAGGGACCGGCTCGATCGGCTCGGTCCATTCGATCCCCCAAAAGTCCCTTTGGAAAATGGAAGTCGCGATGAAGTGATACCGTCCCTCCCGCAGCGCCCCCAGCCGGCCCGTCCCGTGAACCAGATAATGGAGCGCCAGTTGCAGAAGCGTTTCATCGGCGGCCCGCAGATGCTCCAGCGCAATTGGGACCGCTTCCCGTTCAGGCAGCGTCAACAGCAGAATCTGCAAGGCGTCTGTGCGCTCCGCCGGTCCCAACGATCCCTCGGCGAGCAACGCCCGGGCCGCCGAGACCACGCTCTCGGGCTCAAAATCCCGCAAGAACGCCAAGGCGGTGATCCGCTGCCAATAGGGACCGCTGACGGCCCTGGACTCGACGGCGGCCAGCACGCGACGCCGCTGTCGCTTGGGCAATTGCGAAAGATCCCAAGTGTTTCCCTGCGAGTACGATTGCCACAGCGAGGCGCGGATGGTTTCCGCCGTCGTCTCATCAATCAGCGGCAGGCTCAACAGCCACCACACCTGTTCTTCGGAACTGGGCGTTCCAATCCGGGACAGCGGTTGGGCCATCGCCTGCAAGTCCTCCTTGGAGGTGATGTGCTCAGCCAACACATCCAACAATGCGGCGCGTTCGTCTCCCAGCAGCCAGGGGAGTGTCGCTGCGACTCCGGCAAACAGGCGCCGCTGCGTCTGCGCCAGTCGCTTCAGGGTGGGGAGGGCCAGGTCTTCGCGCCCCAGCGCCCCCAGCGCGCCGGCTGCCGCCAACTGCTCGTCCGCGTCGGGACTGACCAGCATCGATTCCAGCGGCGCCACCAGCCGGCGCCACGATTCCTCCTGCAATCGTTTCTCGCGCGCGGCGCGCCATTTCGCTTCCACAGCGTCGAGGTCGGCCGGTTCCGACGTCGCATCGGGGCTGGCCGGATTGTCGTCAGCCTCCGCCTCTGGTTCCCCCTCCTGGATGTCGACAGGGACGAACCGAATCGGCCCACCGGGCCCACCCGGCGCGTCCTCGTCATCGTCCGCGGGATTTGCTCCCAGGGCCATGAAGACGGCCGTGGCCGCCGCGCGGCGGACTTGCGGATCCTGATCCGCGAGCCCCGCGGCCAGCAGCCCCTCCAGATCTTTGTCGTGCAGAGCGGCCAGTCCCGTGATCGCCGCGGCGCGGACCCGCGCTTCGGGATGCCCGCAGAATTCCCGCAATCGCTTGGCCACCCGTTTGGGATTCCGGCCGCTCTGCGTCAGGATCGGGAGGATCTCGTGCGCCATCTCCGGATGGGTGCCGGCGGCGTCGGCCAGTGGGTCGATGATCTGCGAGACGTCCATCTTGCGGAGCGCGGCGAGCACCCGACTGATCACAAAGCCATCCGTGTCCTGGAGCCGCTCCACCAGGGCGTCAAACACCTCGACGCTGCGCTCGGAACTCGACGACTGCCGCGGATCGGCGATGCGACTGAGCGACTCGGCCGCTTCGGCCCGAACCTGCCAGCTCTCGTGCCGCAACAGGCCGATCAGACATTTGGTGGCGGTCGCCCCGCGATACGCATTGAGCAACCGCACTGCGTGGACCAGGAGGTCGGTATCCGACTCGCGGGCGACGTATTCGACGATCCGCGGAATCAATTTCGGCTGCGGATTCTCCACAAGTTGCTTGAGGACCGCTCCCCGGACGTTGGGTTCCGGGTCGTTCAAGAGCCGCAGCAACTCGCGCGTGGCCACCTCTCCACCCAAACCGTGCAGCGCCTTCAGGCTCGACTCGCGGACCAGCGGGTCGGGCTCTCCCAGCAATTCGACCAGCAGCGGCTCCTCTCCGGCGGAGACGGTGCGGGAGAGTTCATCGGCGGCGGCGCGCCGCGTTTTGGCCTCGGTTGCGGCCAGGCGTTTCAATCCTCCCGGCCATTTCAGCGCCAATTCATCCGACGCCAACAGCCGCAGGCGGAGCCAGTCCAAACGCTCCCGCTCCTGATCGGTTGAAACCTGCTGCCGGCGTTCCCGGATGTCGGGGAGCGCGCGGCCCCGAAACCGAACGAGCGGAGCGGCGATGGCATCCAGGTCGGCCGCCGGGGCCGCCAGGAGGCGGTCCAGCTCCGTGCGGAGCGTGGAGGTCTCCGCGGGGGTCAAGGGTTCGACGGCCGGGAGAGGCTCCGCATCCGCTTCAAGCTGCTCGGCCCATTGGCGGAGTTGCCCAAGACGCTCGGTGGTGAGGGTCGCCGGTTGCCAGGGATCGAGCTGGGCAATCGGCGCTCGCCACTCCGCGAGCACATCCAGCGCCGCCAGGCGAGTTGCCAAGCCTCCGGCGTCGAACGCCTCGACCACCGAGGGGGCGGCCAGTTTTCGATCGGTCGCCAGACGCCTCACCACCGCTTCCCGGACGCTCGCCTCGCGATGCGCCAACAACCCCACCAGCCGCGGCAGCCCCACTTCCGAAAGCAGCGGGATTTTGGTCAACTCTTCCACCGGCTCCGTCTGGGCGTCTCCCTCCTCTTCCGCCTCCCCCTGGAGCCATCGCATCAATTGACGGGCGGGCAGGTATCCGTCGTGGGTTCGCACCGTCCGTCCGGCGGCATTGAGAATTCGCAGCGCGGGAATCGGTCCGACCCGCAGCCGCTGGACATCGTCGGCGTCTTCATCGGCGTCGAGTGACACCAGAATCCACCCCTTCAATTCCTGTTGGACTTCGGGATGGGCCAACTCCCGCTCCAGCCTTCGGCACCAGCCGCACCAATCCGCCCCAACCCGCACCAGGATCGATCCCTCGCGCGAGCGGGCCTCTTCGAGGGCGGCCTCGAGGCTCTTGTGCCAGACCAGTTCTTCCGCCTCAGCCACGGGTGCGGCCTGCGTCTCTTTCGTCTCCGGGTCATCGGCGCGGGACGCCGCCAGCGCGCCGAGCGCCACGGACAGGAGTGCGGCCAGTTTCAGCGAGTGACAGGAGTGCATGTCATTCCTTGTCCGCGAATGGTGCGGAGGCGCCGTGGACGATCTGTGACCAGAACTGGCCGTATTCGAACTGCGGGCTGTTTTCATGATCGTGACATCCCAGGCAGCGGTCGCTCGCCTGGTAGCTGGTCTTTACGCGGGGCTGGCGGGCGTGCGCGGCGGAGGGACCGTGGCAGCTTTCGCACCCGACGTTGCCGCGCTGGGCTGCATCGGCCAGCGACGCGAATCCTCCGGGAAGACCGTAACCGGTCGTGTGGCAATGCTGGCAATAGGGATCGACGTGGGACGCTTTGGAGACCAGCGTCTGCCACGCTTCACTATGCCGCGACCCGTGCCACTGGTCGCAATCGTCGGCATGGCAACTCTGGCAGGCGGCGACTCCCGCCACTTGAAAATCTGCCGGAAACGTCACCGGCAGATTCGACACGAAACTGGTCTGGTCCGCGCGAAAATCGGCGCGGGCCAGCACCTCGCGAAACTCCCGCAGGTTCTGCTCCTGCCGGGGGTCATCGGCAATCTCCGGCCCCAGCTCGACGATCTTTCCCGACCAGGAGTCGGCGCCACCCGTCCGCTCGACATGGATCAGGAATTTTCCCTTATTGGTGGCGGCGCCCCAGGTGGTGGGGCCGGCGCGCTGCGGCGCGATGCTCTGTCCCGTCGGTCCGCCGATCACCAGGTCCGCTTCGGGAGTCTTGCCGATGAATTCCCGCAGTTCCTCTTCGGGGAGATAGGCGAGAATCAGCAGGTGGTCGTATTGGCCACGCAGCGTCCCGATGAGCGACAGGACCGATGCCCCCGGATCATCGACGGTCAAGCGGCCTTTGGCAAATCGAGGAGACAGCACCCCCAGAATGGCGACGCGCCGCGCGCCGACCGTCGTGATGACGTGCGTGGGGACGACGCTGGCCCCTTCGGCATCGCGGACGTTACTGCTGATCAACGGGGCGCCGGTCGCCGACGCCAGCTCCCGCAACGCCTCGGCCCCCAGTTCCGCCTCGGAAGCGCCGATGTTGTGCGCGGCGGTCTGCATCGCGACTTCGCCGCGCAGCACTGCTTCGAGCTTGGATCGATCGTAGGGAGAGGTTCCCCCGGCGGCTCCCCCGGCGTCCGCCAGCAGCACGTCCGCCGTTTCACGGACTTTGGAAACAAACGTCGCGCGGCGCAGCAAGCCCCCCGCCTGTTTGGAGGAACATCCGCACGGCACGATCCAGCCGGCTGTGTCGCAACTGACCACCACGGCGAGCGGCTTGGCTGTGCTCCCCACCGGACGCGGAGTCTCGCTCCGACAACCGCAGGCGATCCAAACCAGGCAAGCCCCCAGCAAGAGATGGTCCGACGTCTGGCGGTCAATCGCGCGCGGCATGAGTGGCCATCCCCTGATGCGACTCAATAGGACAAGGCATAGGCCAAAATGTTGACGTTGACGTCGACGCAATTGGTGATTTCATTCCCCCCGCAACAGCAGCAACCCTGACTGTGCTCGGTGTCGTTCAGGCCATCCTGCGAATAAATCACCCCCAGGCGGCCATTGATCGATACCCCTTCCAGCGGCTTGGGGCTGCCCCGCTTCGCCTTGAGCTCCGCGATGTCGTACACCGTGTGAAACACCGCGTGATCCATCCCCAATGGGACGAGCGGATGATCGGGAAAGACCCGCGCCATCTCGCGGCGGAACGACTGGTCCCATTCCGTCGAAGAACATCCGGCCGAGGCCAGGAGCATTCCCCCCCGCTCGACGAACCGCCGCAGGTTGTCCCGCTCCTGATCGGGAAGCGTGAACTCTCCTTCACCGGTCATGATGATCAGGGGATGGGAATACAACTCGGCGGAGGCCAGCTTGACCGCATGAAACCGGCGGCTGGTGGAAATTGCCGATTCTTTTTCGGCCTTCACCAGGAAATGATCGGAGAAGCACTTGCTGCTCTTCGTGCCGGCGTACACTAGGTTGGCGATCTGCACAATGCTTTGTGATTCACCGCCGGGCTGTTGCGGTTCGGGAACCACGGCGGCGGCCGCCGCAGCAGCAGGCTTGCCTCCCCCCTTGGTTTTTGGAGCGCCCTGTCCGATCGCTGCCGCGATGAGGAGCGCTCCACTGATCAGCAGGGCCAGTTTTCGTGGGTGAGTCATCGCTAGTCTCCCGAGTGTCTGACAGGCCGTGGCGACGCGTGATCGGATTTATGGTTTTTTGGATCCGCCGGTCTCTTCGGCGATTCGCTGAAAATACTGTTCGACGCGGCGGCGATAGCGCACCGGAACGGCTGATTCGCTGGCCCCCGCCGCCTTGAGCATCCCATGCGGATCGAGGCGGCTGGCGGCGGGGCGATCGGCATCGGTCCGGAAACTCCCCCCGATCGTCGGGCCCTGCTTTCCTCCGCCACTCTTGGACGATTGGGGATTCCCCTTCGTCGGGAGGTTGCCATAGAGCCCCATGTTGTTCATCGCGCTCGTCCGGGCACTGAATCCCCCGCCGGCCCCTTCTCCCGTCTGGCCGGGCTTTTGCCCCCCCATTCCCGGTTTGAAACCGGCATTCGCCAGCAATTGACTCAGCGTCTCTCCCATCCCCCCTTCACCAGGGTTGAATTTCAGCGAGTCGCAGGCCCCCTCGCATTTCTTTCCCTGCCCCTGGCAACGGGAGAGGAAATGTTCCAGCGTGTCCGCCGCCTCGGTGGCCGAGGCGTGACCGCGCGATCCGGAGAACTCTCCCAGCCCGGTCGCCGCGCTCAGCATTTCCTGGTCCGCCTGACTTTCTCGAACGTCCTGGACAAACTGCCGCGACGACTCGGCCAGTTCCGCCAATTG